>JBBQII010000144.1:0-7784 GCA_038324795.1 Gemmatales bacterium | reverse complement strand
GGGCAGTGCCGATGACGCCGAGAATGTACATGAGCAGGGCGATGACGCCGACGGCCACGACGAACTGGAAGACGGGCCAGGCGATCTGCGCCCGGAAGTCCCGGCCCAGCGTGCGTTGCAATTCGTAGTAGTCGCCCATCTCACCGAAGATTTCGGGCAGATGGCCGGTTTTCTCGCCGATGGCCGTCATCTGCCGGAACAGCGGCGGCAGCGATTGGCCTTCGACCTCCAACGCATCCGCGAGCGATTCACCGCCGCCAAGGCGGGTGGCGATGGCGCCGGCGGTGTCGCGCAGCGCGGCAGGGCCTTTTTTCGACTGCAGTTCGAAGACGCGCTGCAGACTCAACCCGGCCGACAGACCGTGCTTAAAAGCCTGACACCAGGCGATCAGACCCGTCAGAGTTGATGAGACGAACAGCAAGGCGCGATGCTCCCGGCTTCTACTTCGGAATCGCCACGATGGGCGTTACAATACAGGAATGGACGGCATGTCGGAATACGATCCGCGGTATCTGGCTGGTATCGACCTGTTCAACCGGCACGAGTTCTTTGACGCGCATGAAGTCTGGGAAGAACTCTGGATGGATTGCGACCCGGCCGACCGCCGATTCTACCAGAGTTTGATTCAGGCGGCAGTTGCCCTCTACCATTGGAGCAGAGGGAACGGGCGCGGCACCAGCCGGTTGTTCCGATCGGGACGGGCGTACATGAGTGCCTACCCGGACCCGCATCTGGGGATGCCCGTACAGGCGTTCTGGGTCGGCATGGCCCGTGCTGTGCAGCCGACGCTGTACGAAGATCCGCCGGCGGCCGAAGCTCGCCTCGACCCGGCACTGGTTCCGACGATTCGCCTTCAGGGAGATGAGCGTTCTGCATGAATGATTTCAACGAACCGCCGAACGACCCGGTCGGGACCGTAGGGCTGTTCCCACTGCCGAACCTTGTGCTGTTTCCGCAGGCACTGCAGCCGCTGCACATCTTCGAGCCGCGCTACCGCGAGATGACTGCCGATGCCCTGGCGGGTGATCGGCAGATCGCCCTGGTGCTGCTGCAACCGGGCTGGGAGAAGACCTACGAAAAGATGCCGTTGATACACACGGTGGCCTGTCTGGGGCGCATCGTGGCCGACCATCTTCTGGAAGACGGGCGATCGAACCTGCTGTTGCGCGGCATCAGCCGCGTGCGCATTCTCGAAGAATTGCCGCAGACGAAGCTGTACCGCGAAGCCCGGGTCGAGGTGATCACCGATCTCTGCACCGCCACGCTCGACACCGTAATGGACCTGCGCCGGCAACTGGAAGCGAAGATCGTGCCGCGCTTCGAGGACGGGCCGGTTATCAAGCAGCTGGCCGAACTGTTTCACAGTGAAATGTCGCTCGGGGCGCTGTGCGACGTGCTGACGTTCGCGTTGCCGGTGCCGATCGAATGGAAGCAGATGATGCTGGAGGAACGCGACGAGGAAGTTCGCGCCGGGATGCTGATGGAAGGCTTCGACATGATCGCCGGCACCAAGGTGGCGATCGTCGGCGGCAACGAATCACGCAAGTTCCCACCCGACTTCAGCCCGAACTGAACGCCCTTCTCGTGAGTGACAGGCATGAGATCACATTCAAGGATGAAGGCAGGATGAAAACCGGACAAGAACCGCTGACACTTGGCCGCGGCTGATTTCCTTTGTCCGGTATTCATCCTGATTTCATCCGTGGCTGGTTTTTGTTCTTCTGCCACTACAGTAGCGGTATTTCGATCCTGACTGCCAGTAACTGAGCAGGCGAAGGGCGTAGCGGCGGTTGCGGTTTGCTCATCTTCGCCATATCCATATCCAACGAGCCGAATCTTGAAACCACATCCACTGAGGAGTCAACCATGCAGAAGCGACCCGGCGCGGTCAAGTTCAAGGGCAACCCGTTCACGCTGATCGGGCCCGAGATCAAGAAGGGGGACAAGGCCCCCGACTTCAAGGTGGCCCAGGGCGCTGTCGCCACGGTGTCGCTGGCGGACACCCCGGCCAAGGCCCGCCTCTTCAGCGTGGTGCCGTCGCTGGATACGCCTGTCTGCAGCATCCAGACGCGCAAGTTCGACAAGGAAATCGAGGCGCTGGGGGACAACGTCGCCAGCTATACCATCAGCCTCGATCTGCCGTTCGCGCAGGCCCGCTTCTGCAGTGATGCCGGCAACCCGATCAAGAACGTCAAGACACTGTCGGATGCCCACAATCACTCGTTCGGCGAGAACTACGGCGTGATCCTTGAAGGCCTGGCCGTGCCGGTGCTGACGCGGGCGGTGTTCGTGGTCGACAAGGACGGCACCGTCGCCTACGTGGAATACGTGCCCGAAGTGACCAGCGAACCGAACTACGAGGCGGCCATGACGGCCCTGAAATCGCTTGCTTAAGCGGATTTCCGGCCGTATTTCTCTGGCATCGCCGGGGGCGCATCGGTTAATCTGGTGAAGACATACCGAGTTTGACGATTGTAACGGCTCTGACGTCGCAGGAAGCGAATTCCCGCGGTCCGTCGGGGCCGGTTTGCTTTGATTCACTCAAGAACCGGATTACGCTACACGTACGAGAGATAACGATCGGGCGGGTCGTGAACCCGTCTGCCCCTTGCTGTTTGCACCGCTGTGGAGATACACCATGAGAGCCTTTGCCGGTATTGCCGTATTCACCGTTGCCTGGTTGGGTCTGGAAGCAGGCGTCGCTTCCGCCGCCTGGGACAACGTGTTCCAGACCTGCTGCAACAGCTGCCGGTCGGCCCCGCGAACCAGCTTCTTCGCGCCGGCACCGTCCGCCTGCTGCCCCAGCGTCAGCTATCAGCAGCGCTGTTGCTACCAGCCGTACACTGCCTTCCGGCAGGAATCGTTCATGGAGCCGGTGACGTCGTACCGTACTTCCTACTTCTGGGAAGCGACGACCAACTACACCTACACCAGCTTCTTCGACCCGTGCACGGGCTGCTGCAAGCAGGTCTGCACGCCGGTGCAGTCGTTCAGCCTGCGCTCGCAGTGCAACGCGGTGCAGAGCTACGTGCAGCGTTGCCGCATGGTGCCGTACACGGCCTATCGCCAGTCGTGCTACATGGAACCGGTTGTCAGCATGTCCCCGGCCTGCCCCACCTGCCCGTCGACCGGCAACTGCCCCACGGCCAACTGCCCTACCGGCAACTGTCCCACAGCCGCGGCCCAGGAACAGCCGGCTACCCAGGAACCCGGCCCGGCCCCGCGCCAGCCGCTGCCCGGCGTGTCGGAAGACAACAGCCTGCTGCCAAAGCAGAATCTTCCCAACAGTCGGAACCGCGTGGCCCCCGGCGGCAGTCCGGTCCGCATGGATCGCGTGGCCAGCAACACCAGCAACGGCCGGCTTCAGGGAACGGTGATCTCGGATGACCGCATTACCCCGAAATCGGGTGCTCGCATCCTGTTCACCAGCTCAACGAATCAGCAGTCGCGTTTCACCGCCCAGGCGGACGCGACCGGCCGGTTCCAGGTCGAACTCCCCGCCGGCGACTGGGATCTCGCGATGATCACCGGCAACGGCCAGACGGAATACCACAGCCAGATCTCGGTGCAACGCAACGACGATCGGATCGTGACGGTGGTCAGCCGGTAGTACAACAGGTGCCGCCGCAAGCGGTGAATCACGAATCACGACCGTTAGAGAGTTGAGGGGATGATACCCTTCTCCGCTCTGACGGTCGTGATTCGTTTTTGCCCTTTTTTCGACTGAACAATTGACACCACCGTCAAAAGACGTTACGGATAATAGACTGATGAGCACCTGAGCCGACCGCGTTTCAGCGAAAGCGGGTGTTGTATTCCCCGAAACAGGAGACCTGTGTATTCCCCCACCCATTGACCGTAACGGCCCTCCCCGGCCGGGCGACCGCAACACGGGCCCGCGTCTCAACGAGCAAATCCGCCTCAGTCCCATCCGTCTGATCGGCGCTGCCGGCGAGCAGCATGGCATCGTGCCGACCGCGCAGGCCCTCGATATGGCCCGCGAGCAGAACCTTGACCTCGTCGAGGTCGCGGCCACGGAACGCCCGCCTGTCTGCAAGATCATGGACTTCGGGAAGTTTCGCTACTCGCAGACTCGCAAGAGCAGCAAGACCAAGACGCACCAGCAGAAGCTGAAAGAAATCCGCGTGCGGCCCAAGACCGGCGAACACGACGTCGAAACCAAGGTCAACCAGGCCCGCAAGTTCCTCGAACACAACGACAAAGTGCTGGTCAACGTGCTGTTCCGCGGCCGTGAGATGCAGCACATCGAAGAAGGCCAGCGCGTCATCCAGCATATTCTCGAACTGCTGGCCGACTGCTGCAAGATCGAGAAGCCGCCTTCCATGGAAGGCAAGCGCATGACGGCCATGCTGGCCCCCAAGGGCAAACAGTAGGATTTGGCGGCGAGGCCGACGGCCTCGCCTTTTTTCTTTTCGACGACGTCGTTAGACTCGCCGCCCGACGTCATAGTCATATACTTCTCCATTCGCCGATCCAACCGGGGCATACTCGAGTGGCCCTCAATGACCGGTTCGGGGCGACCAACAGGCAGGGCTTTTGATGGCAACCAAGAACAAGACCAATCGCAGCCTCAAGAAGCGATTCAAGATCACCGCTTCGGGTAAGCTCAAGCACAAGAAACCGGGCAAGCGCCACTTGCTGGCCGGCCGGAAGCCGAAGCGCAAGCGTCAGCTGCGTCTTCCGGCCATCACCGACGATAAGACGGCAAAGAAGTACATCATCGCCATGGGCGGTGCGTGACTTCCAATGTGCTTGCTTGAATTTACTTACCCGAACACCTGAACGCATTCCCGGCACCCGTGCCGGTTGATTCTTGAGGAGATGACACCATGGTTCGCGCACGCAGCGGCAAGACCGTTCTTCGCAAACGCGCACGCAATCGCAAGCTGACTAAAGGCTTCCGCCTCGGTCGGCACAATCTGTACAAGCAAGCCCACATTACGCTCGTCCGGGCTCGGAAGTACGCCTTCCGCGACCGTCGCGTCAAAAAGCGTGAGTTCCGTCGCCTGTGGATCGTGCGCGTCAGCGCCGCCTGCCGGATGCGCGGCATCCGCTACAGCCAGTTCATCGCCGGTCTGCAGCGGGCGATGGTCGAACTCGACCGCAAGTCGCTCTCCGAAATCGCGATCCACGATCCGGAGACGTTCACCCGACTCGTCGAGCTGGCGATGAATAACCAGCCGGCCGGGTTGAAGTAACGGACCAACGCTGAGCGGACGCCCGATCGGGGCGTCCGTTTGCGATTTGAATATCGTGTGAATTCCGAGCGGAATCTCAAGCGACGTTGCTGTTCGTCCTACAATTCCTTCGAAGGCCGAGCATTCGCCGGCCGGCAACTTACAGTCGTTTTCCGTCACGAATCGGGGTACCCATGACCTCGGCAGAAGCGGATTTCCGGCGGCGCATTCAGCAGTTCTCGATCGATGGCCCCGTCATTCCCGCATTGCCGTTCGCGGCCCGGCTGGCTCGCGACCACGGCTGGACGCGCGACTACGCGGAACGGGCGATCATCGAGTACAAACGTTTCCTGATCCTGGCAGCCACCGGTGAGAAACCGGTCTGTCCCTCTGAACAGGTCGACGAAGTCTGGCACCTGCATCTGACCTATACGCGTTCCTATTGGAACGACCTCTGCCGCGACCTTCTCGGCCGACCCCTGCACCACGACCCGACTCGCGGCGGACCGGTACAGGACGAACATCACAAATCGATGTATGTCGATACGTTGACGCGTTATCGCGATGTCTTCGGAAGTGAGCCACCGGCCGACATCTGGCCCGGCGTGGCCGAGCGCTTCGCTGCGGGGCCGTCCCATCAGCACGTCTCCACGGCGGAGAACTGGGTTATCCCCAAACGACCGGTCAAGCGTGGCCTGCGGGTGGTCACGACGATCGCCCTGCTGGTGATGGTCGGCGGCTGCGTTGCCCCGATTATCGCCGATGCCCAAGCGGAACGCGAAGCCTGGCTATGGCGGTTCCCGCTGCTGTTCGGCTGTGCGTTCATTGTCGGCCTGGTCGCCAAACGGCTGTTCGCCCGGCCTTTCGATGCGATCGAGGTCGTGCCCGGGGAACTCGATCGGCAGGACATCGCGCTTCTCGCGGGCGGGCCGATCCGCGTGTTCGACTCGTCGCTGATTCAACTGATCGAAGACAAGGCCGTGCAGTACGACGGCGGGGAACGCTTTCTGATCCAGGGCCAATTGCGGACCAACGCCGATCCGCTGGAAGCTTGGATCTATCGTCAGGTGTCGACTGCCGGGGTCCTCGGAGTGAAGTTGGCCGAGCTTCGCAAAGACTTCGCGGCGGAGACCGGTGATCGCCGGAAGAAACTGGAAGAGATGGGCCTGCTGGTCACCAAAAACAGCACGGGCTTCGGCTGCCTGCTGCCGATGCTGTTCGTGCTGCCGGTGCTCTGTGGCATCGGCGGCGTCCGCGCGATTCAGGGAATCGAAGCCCACAAGCCGTGGGGCTACATCGGCGGCATGACGGTGCTGTTCTTCCTTATCTCCCTGTTTACGTTCGGTCGCAGCCGGTTGCGGACGGGCCGCGGTGAAGCCTACCTGAACGAGATCAAGTCCCGCTACCACGACCAGGAAGCAGGCCATGCTGACGGAGCCTCGAACCTCGCAATGGCGACGGCCATCCTGGGAACGACGTTCCTGCTCTCGACCGAGCATCGCGCATTGGCGCAATCACTGCACACCCGCGGCGACCCGACAACATCAAGCAGCGGTTGCTCATCGAGTGACGGTGGCGGTGGTGGAGATGGCGGCGGCGGCTGCGGGGGAGGTTGCGGTGGCGGCGGAGACTGATAAGATCATCCCGACGCACCGACAACCGATGGGGCATCCATGTCCGCAACTGCCGAACTGCTGGAACTCGAAACGCGCGGAATGTCCGAACTGCACGCGTGCAACGACGAAGCAACTCTACGCCAGTGGAACACCCGCTACTTCGGCGACAAGGGCGAGATGGCGGCCGCGCTGAAGAAGATCGGCACGCTGCCGCCGCCGGAGCGAAAGGGCTACGGCCAGGAGGCGAACCGCGTCAAGGTCACGCTGACCGACGCGTACGACGAGTCCCTGGCAACCGTGAAGGAAACGGCACTGCTCGCCAGCCTGAACGAAAGCCCGCTGGACGTCACGCTGCCGGGGCGCCCGGCCGGGTCGGGGCGGCTGCATGTGGCCACACGCATCATGCGCGAGATCTACAGCATCTTCGCGGAGATGGGCTTCCAGATCTACCGCACGCGCGAAGTCGAAGACGATCTGAACAACTTCGAATACCTGAACATGCCGCCGCACCATCCCGCGCGCGACATGTGGGACACCTTCCATACGACGACCCCCGGTGTGCTGTTGCGTACGCACACATCCCCCGGGCAGATCCATGTGATGAAAGAGTTCTGCCCCGGCCCGATCCGCGCTGTGCTGCCGGGCATGTGCTATCGCTATGAAGCGATCACCACTCGCAGCGAGATCCAGTTCCAGCAGGTGGAAGGCCTGGTCGTCGGCCCGAACGTGACGATGGCCGACCTGAAGGGGACGATCACCGCGTTTGCCCGCCGGCTGTTCGGAGCCGAACGGCAGATCCGCATCCGCTCGAGCTACTTCCCGTTCACCGAGCCTTCGATCGAAGTCGATATCGACTGGCCGAAGGAAGACCCGAATGCCGACCGGCTGACCAAGGGCACCGGTTGGCTCGAGATCATGGGCGCGGGGATGGTGCATCCCAGCGTGCTGCGGAACGGCGGCTACGACCCCG
>JBBQII010000143.1:0-7793 GCA_038324795.1 Gemmatales bacterium | reverse complement strand
GAACGTCCAGAAAACGGTCGTGAACAGCAGCAGGATCACGATGACCCAGATACGCTCACGTTCGATCTTTCCATAAGTGGAAGACAGGAACAGCATGAAGCCGATCATCGCCAGTCCGACCACGCTCAGCAGCACGTCCATCGCTTCGTTATGGTGGATCAGCAGCCCCGCGATCGGCAACAGCAGGAAGGTGCCGGCATAGATCAGGACATCGACGCGGAACGGGCCCACTCTTCTGTTGCCCGCCGCGGGCGGCTCTGCCTTGTCTTCAAGCAGGCCGGAGGCGATGGTCCAGAGGAACACGCCGAGACCGATGAGCATGCCAGCTCCGGCCAACAGGAAACCGTATCGCCAGCCTTCAATCTCGCCGACGGCCGCACACGTCAATGGCGCAAGAAACGCCCCCAGATTGATGCCCATGTAGAAGATGGTGAACGCACCATCCCGACGCGGGTCACCCGGTCCGTAGAACTTGCCGACGAGGCTCGATATGTTCGGCTTGAAGAAGCCGTTGCCGATGGTCAGCAGCCCCAATCCCGCGAACAGCAGCAGCTTGCTTTTCTCTTCCTGACTGCTCGCAAGAATGAACTGCCCCATCGCCATCAGGATCGCGCCCCAGATGATGGAGCGACGAAACCCGAGGAACTTGTCGGCCAGAAAGCCGCCGAGCAACGGCGTGAGGTACACCAGCGATCCATAAGCCGCGTAGATCGCGTTGCTGTCTTTCTTCAGCATCCCGAACCCGCCGTTGACCATCTGACTGGTCAGGTACAGCACGAGAAAAGCACGCATTCCGTAATAGCTGAACCGTTCCCACAGTTCAGTCATGAACAGGGCGAACAGCGCTTTGGGATGGACCTTGCGGTTGGTGTAGATGACCAACACCACCCAACCGGCCACCACGATCCAGGCACCGATCATCAGCTGATATGCGGGATTCATATGCGTTTAGCATCCTCTGCGTGAAAGTCGCCGGTCATCTGAAATTGGAGAGGATGATAGCATGCCCGCCCCAAGCGGGACATGCTGAATTTCGAACTCGTTGCCGCGGACGATCCGCAGGGTGGGTGGAGGCTGTGCGGAACCCGCCATTCGGCCACCCGACGCCAATCATCATCGGGCCGAACCATTCGGCGCCGTTTCGCGGAAGTGGTGGGTTGCGCAAAGCCTCCGCCCACCCTACGGAACCACTCGCCTCGGTCACCGTTGAATACGCGCTGAACCGCCCTTGGCGAAGGCTCGCACCTGATCCACCGAGGCCATCGTCGTGTCGCCGGGGAAGGTCGTCAGCAGCGCGCCGTGGGCCCAGCCGAGTTTGATCGCTTCTTCGGGAGATTCGCCGCTGAGCAGGCCGTAGAAGAAGCCGCCGGCGAAACCGTCGCCGCCGCCGACGCGGTCGATGACATCCAGGTCGCAGGTCGGCGAGACGTGCGTCTTGCCGTCGAGCCAGGCGACCGCGCCCCAGCTGTGACGATTGGTGGCGTGTACCTCGCGCAGCGTCGTGGCGACGCATTTGACGTTCGGGTGCTGCTTCACCACGCGGTCGATCATGCCGAAGAACGTGCTCGGGTCGAGCTTCGACGTCGCCGCTACTTCGGGTCCCGGGACGCCCAGGCCCTTCTGCAGGTCCTCTTCGTTGCCGACCAGCACATCGACATGCTCGACGATCCGGCGGATGGTGGCCTGGGCCCCTTCCAGCCCGCCGAAGATCTTCCAGAGCTTCTCGCGGAAGTTCAGGTCGAACGACGTGACGGCACCGGCCGCCTTGGCCGCCTTCATGCCTTCGATGATCAGTTCCGGCGTCGTCGGCGACAGCGCGGCGAAGATGCCACCCGAGTGGAACCAGCGCACGCCCGTGCTGAAGATCGCCTTCCAGTCGAAGTCGCCCGGCTTCAGCCGTGCGGCCGCTTCGTTGCTGCGGTTGTAGAAAACCACCGGGGCGCGGACACCGTGACCGCGATCGCTGTAAACGGTGGCCATGTTCGGCCCGGTCACACCGTCGTGGGCGAAGCGCTTGTAGAACGGCTTCACGCCCATGGCTTTGACGCGCTCGGCAATCAGTTCGCCGATCGGATAGTCGACCATCGCCGAGGCAACACCGGTGTTCAGGCCGAAGCAGTCGGCCAGGTTGGCAGCCACATTGAACTCGCCGCCGCTGACGTGGATGTCGCAGTGCATCGCCTTGCGGAACGGGATGATGCCGGGATCGAGCCGATGGATCAACGCACCGAGGGAGAGGAAGTCGAGAGATCCCGTTTTCGGGATGGACAAGCTGGCCATGCGGACCTCCGGTGAACGTGATGATTGCAAGGGAGTGATTGTATGAAGCGTGCGTGAAGCGGAAGCGCCAACGGGAGTCGCAAAGGCTCTTCACTGCCGTGATGGGCAGGGCGCTCTTTCTCCCTCTCCCCCGCTTCGGGGGAGAGGGCCGGGGTGAGGGGGCAGAACCTCGCGTTTCGCAGGTCCCAACCCCGCACCCTAACCTTCTCCCCCGCAAGGCCGGGAGAGAGGGGACCCGAAAGATCTTGGCAATCTCCCGCAACTTCTCCGCCGATTTCTCATCTTCCTTTAACGAAATCTCTTGACTGAACCCCTTGCCTAGTTTCTGATGGAACTTTACGGTGAGTAGAACGCTCGAAGGTGCCACAGGCTTCGGGCGGCGAACGAATGCCCGTCTTTCCGTCCGCGGGGCCGTAACACGTCATTCTTATTCCTGAGAGTTCCGCATCATGCCGTCTGTCCTTTCCCTGCCACGGCCGCGGTTGCTGACCACGGTCACGTTCGCCCTCTCGCTGCTGGCCCTGCTGACGCTGGGCGAAAATTCGGCCAGTGCGGCTGCGAAGCCTAATCTGCTGATTCACATTGTGACGTCGGCCGGATGGGTGTTCGGGCCGATCATGCTGATCGTCTCCGTCGGCCTGACGGCGTTGTGCGTGCTGCTGGTGCTCGACCTGCGTATGGGCGCCGCCATTCCGCCGGGCTTCGTCGACGAATTCACGGACACCGTGAACAAGCGTCGATTCAAGGAAGCGTTCGAAATGGCCCGCAACGACACGTCGTACCTGGCGCGCGTGCTGACCGCCGGCATGAGCCGACTGCAGTACGGCCTGGAAGATGCGCGTGAAGCCGCCGCCAACATGCTCGAGGGCATTCGCTCCGAGAAGGAGCAGAAGAACTCGTACACAGCCGTAGTCGGCACACTGGGACCGTTGCTCGGGCTGGTCGGCACCGTGTACGGTATGATCCTGGCGTTCATGGAACTGGCGTACTCCGAGGCGGCCCCCAGCCCGAAGGCCCTGTCGGAAGGTATTTCGCACGCGCTGGTGGTGACGCTGCTGGGGGTCGCTGTGTCGGTGCCGGCCATCTTCTTCAACGCATTCTTCCGGAACCGGATTATCCGGTTGTCCATGGACACCGGCCACATCGCGGATGACCTGCTGACGCAGATGTACCACAACTCGAAGAAAGCCGCCGGGGCACCGGGCGCCGCCGCAACCGCCACGCAGACGGCCCCGCCGCCGTCACGCGCCTGAGCGACGTCAACCGGTCGAATGGGGGCGCAGGCCCCCGTTCGTGCATCGCCATATAGGCAGCACACCCTCTGCACTGATTTCATGGGAGTTCGTTCATGAGCCACGGCAGTCCAGAAACCGCCGAGCCAAACCTGACCGCCTTGCTGGATCTGGTGATGCAGTTGCTGATGTTCTTCCTGATCGTCGCGAATTTCGTGGTGGAGCAGAACAACCAGGATATCAAGCTTCCCGAGGCGACGACGGCCGTGCCGATCGAGAAAGACCAGAAACATACGCTGTCCATCAATATCGACTTGGATGGCAGCGTCATCCTGTCGGCCGATTCCAAGCTGGACAGCGAACTGCGAATCAAACAGTACATGGCTGACCAGTACCAGTTCTTCAGCCGCAACCCGGATGTGAAGGCCGCGGATGTGGCCGTGGTCGTCCGCGGAGATAACCGGGCCGACACCCAGTATATCTATCGCGTGATGAAGGCTGCCAAGGAAGCCGGCTTCTCCAACATCAATCTTCGGGCGAACCGATTCGCCCCCGGGGGGAGCTGAGTCGCTATGTCCAAAAAGAAGAAAAAGGCCGACAAAGAAGTCGAAGTCGACCTGAACCGCGTCGTCACGCCGATGCTGGATATGACGTTCCAGATTCTGTTCTTCCTGATCATGAACTTCCGCCTGCCGACGCCCGAAGGCCAGGTCGACCTGCTGCTGCCCAAGGACGACGAAGCCGGGGCGCCGATTAATGCGCCGGACCAGTTGGATGACAAAAAATCCGATGAATACCGGCTGCGCCTGAACATCTTCAAGAATGCGGATGACAACCAGGGCACCATCTCCGCGATGACCTGGAAGCAGAAGGAAGATGCAGCAGCCGCGCAGATCAACGATGCGGACCCGTCCCGGGACAAGGAAGAGTACTTCACGAAACTGTCGCCGAAGCTGTACGGGCTGGCGGTGAAACTCCGTGAATACCAGCCGAAAGAAGGCGGCAAACAGCCGACCATCAAGATTGAGTTCGACAACAAATTGCGCTATTCTGAACTGTTGAAGGTGATGGACGTCATGCGCAAGATGAAGTTCACCAACGTCGGCGTCGTGCCCATCCCGAAGGGGAAGTAAACAGCAGGGCGACGCGGCAATACGCTTGCGGCGTCGCCCTGCTTCATCTCTCACCGCCCTCTCCCGTCTATCTGCGTAGGAGCCGTTATTCCATGGCCAAAGCTCGTGGCGATTTCTCCGACATTCTGATCAAGAACCGCATCCTCGGCAGCGATCAGCTGGAAGAAGCGGTGCGGTTGAGCCAGCAGACCGGCACCAAGCTGCAGGATGCCCTCGTCAAGCTGACGTATGTCACCCCGGCCGAGGTCATGGGGGCGATTGCCGAGTTTCACAACCTGCAGTTCGTTGACTTGGCCAACGTCGAGATCCCCAAGGCGGTCATCGAACTGGTGCCCGAATCGGTGGCGCGCGAGAACGTCGTGCTGCCGCTGTCGCTTGACGGCAATGTCCTCAAGCTGATTACCAGTGACCCGTCCAACTACGACGCGATCCAGAAGCTGACGTTCATCCTCAACAAGGATGTGCAACCGGTCCTGGCCGACCATGAACAGATCCGCGAAGCGATCAACCGCCACTACGGTCAAACCGAAACCGAATCAATGGACTCGATGCTCGTCGAGTTCACCGACACGGCCATCGACTTCACGCAGACCGAAAGCGCGAGCCAGATGGCCGCGGCCGACGATTCGGATGCCCCCGTCGTCAAGCTGTGCAACCTGATCATCCAGGAAGGGGTCACCCACCGGGCTTCCGACATCCACATCGAGCCGTTCGGCGACCGCGTCCGCGTCCGCTACCGCATCGACGGCGTGCTGGTCGAACGTGACTCCGTTCCGAAGCGCCTGCAGTCGGCCATGACGTCGCGTTTCAAGATCATGGGATCGATCGACATCTCCGAGAAGCGCCGGCCACAGGACGGCCGCATCAAGATGTCGGTCCAAGGCAAACATTATGACCTTCGTGTGAGCCTGCTGCCGACGGTGCATGGCCAATCGACGGTCATGCGAATTCTTGACCGTGGCAGTATCCAGGTGAACATTCGCGACCTGGGGTTCGCGGAGGACGACTATACACGCTTTCAGCAAATCATCAAACGACCCAACGGCATCTTTCTGGTGACCGGGCCGACAGGGTCGGGCAAGACAACGACGCTGTACGCCGCGCTCAACGAACTCAACCGGCCCGACCGCAAGATCATCACGGCGGAAGACCCGGTCGAGTACTACCTGCCGGGTATCAACCAGGTTGAAGTGAAGCACAAGATCGGGCTCGATTTCGCCCGCATCATTCGCGCGATGCTGCGACAGGCCCCCAACATCATTCTGGTGGGCGAAATTCGCGACAAGGAGACTGCTGAGATCGCAGTACAGGCATCCCTGACTGGACACTTGGTTTTTAGTACTCTACATACGAACGATGCGCCCAGTGCAGTGACCCGGCTGGGGGACATTGGTGTACAGCCGTTCCTGATCGCGTCCTCAGTGATCGCCATCATGGCACAGCGATTGGTGCGGCTCAACTGCGTGAAATGCAAGCAGCCGTACAGTCCACCAGAGGCGGAACTGCGCTCCGCCGGCGTCAGTGCCGCGATGGCAGCCAAGGCCACATTCATGCGTGGCCGGGGGTGCGCCCACTGCAACCACACAGGCTACCGCGGCCGCATCGGTATCTTTGAAATGATGAAGCTGAATGCGAGTATTCGCGAGATGACGTTCGCGCAGGCCCCGACGCAGACGCTGCGAAAGGCCGCCCGTGAATCCGGCATGCGGACGCTGCTGGAGGACGGCTGCATCAAAATCTGCAAAGGGTCGACCACGCTGGAGGAAGTGCTCAGCACCTGCCATGCGGAAATCCAGGAACTGCAGTCGTCCAACATGTAGCCTCCGGAACGTTCTGATGCGGGTCGATGCGAAAATTTGGTTGATGGAGCAGCGGGCCGCATAATGGGTGCGGGGGAGAGAGTTTCCATGTCGTTCGTATTCCCCCACCCTTCGGTCGAATTGCGACAGGCCCCGCTCCCGTCATTCGTGGCCAGTCTCCGAGGTGCAGGTCGTGGCTTCAGTTGTCATCGATAAATTGTTGCACACGGTCATCCAGTTGAAGGCATCCGACCTTCACCTGACAGTTGGCCAGCCGCCGGTCGTCCGGCACAACGGCCGTATGCGCCGGCTGGAAACCAAGTCGCTCGAGAACGAAGACACCACCGCATTGATGAAGTCGATCACCCCCGACCGCTGCCAGCAGGAGCTGCAGGAGAAGGGCGGTTCGGACTTCGCGATCGAGTTCGTCGACGGCTACCGCTTCCGCGTGGCCATCTTCAAACAGCGCGGTTCCATCGGCCTGGTGCTGCGGCGCATTCCCAGCCAGTTCCTGACCTTCGAGCAGATCGGCATGCCCGAGGCGATCCGCTCGATGATCGTCCGGCCGCGCGGGATGATCCTGGTGACCGGGCCTACCGGTTCCGGCAAGACGACCAGTCTGTCGTCGATGCTGAACTTCATCAATCAGAACTACGATCGCCACATCATCACGCTGGAAGACCCGATCGAGTACTACCACAAGCATCAGAAATCGACGGTCAACCAGCGCGAAATCGGCGTGGATGTCGGCGACTTCAAGGAAGGCATCCGCCGGGCGCTGCGCATGGACCCGGACATCATCCTTGTCGGCGAAATGCGCGACCTGGCGACGATCCACGCCGCCATCGAAGCGGCCGAAACAGGTCACTTGGTGTTCGGCACGCTGCACACCTCCGGCGCCGCCTCGACCGTCGACCGCGTGGTGACCGTGTTCCCCGAAAACGAACAGGACCAGATTCGCACGCAGCTGGCCGGGTCGTTGATCGGAGTGCTGTCGCAGGCGTTGTTGCCCCGCAAGCCGGAAGGCCTGATCGCGGCCTACGAGATGATGGTGGTCACGCCCGCCATCCGCAACCTGATCCGCGAGAACAAAACGTACCGCATCGATTCGTCGGTGCAGACGGGCCGCAAGCATGGCATGTTCCTGCTCGACGACACCCTCTTCCGCCTCTGGCGCGAAGACCTGTGCGAGAAGGAAGAAGTGCTCCTGAAATCGAGCAAGCCGGCCGAGCTCGCGGCGAAGATCGCCCAGGCCGAGCGCGGCCTCCTCGACGACGACGAGGAGGGCGGCGATGGTGATGATGACGGCGACGGCGATGATGACGATGATGATGACGACGATGATAATG
>JBBQII010000142.1:0-7808 GCA_038324795.1 Gemmatales bacterium | reverse complement strand
CCTTGAGCAAACTCATCCAGCGCAGCGTAATTGTCATAAGCGACACAAAAATGCCGCTCGGCGATCTGCGCCGCCTGCTGCCTTTTCTTCCGCGGTAATGTCGGGAGCCTTCGTCAGGTAGTTGGCCCGGATGATGACAATATTGTCCTTGCGGAGCTCCGCCGGCAACGGGAACGCATCAACCAGATAGGCCGACTCGGGAGCCCCGGCCTCGAGCCAGGCGAGCAGGGCCTTGCGTTCCGTCTCGCGTTCCTTGCGAAGCTGCGCTTCGGGGAACAACTTGATCAGTGCTTTCCAATCGGTCGCCACGCCATTGATCATGTCTTCGGACTTGCGAGTGAACGCCTGGACCATGTTGTCCTTGTTGAAGTTCTCCTCACCGTCTTTGTTGATCACCTTGTGGAACTTCCCGGCATTCGGCGGCGTGTCGAGCAGTTTTTTGATGCCCGCGAAGGTATCGAGCGGAATATCGTCCTTCTCGCCATCCGGCCCGTGGCAGGTCGCGCAGCGGTCGGTGATGATCAACTTGATCTTCGCCGCGGCCACCAGCGGCTGGTCGGCCTTCACGGCGGGCGCTTGCGGCAGTTGCTCCGGCGGTGCTTCGGGTGGCAGCCACGGCGGCCGTTGGCCGGAGAAGTTCTCGACCACGTCCGTGATGCTGGGCATCACGTTGCCCTTGCTGGCATGCTTGAAGTGCAACTGGATCAGGGCTGAGAGATAGCCAAGACCGATAGTCAGCAGAAAGACGGTCAGCACGACCCGGGCCGGCAGCGGCAAGTCGCGGAGATGAAAGCGGGGAGCCGGAATCTGCATGTCAACCTCGCGGAGAGAGCGCCTGCCGGACCGCGGCGAGCACGCGTTCGCGGACCATCGGAACACTGCCGGGAATCGTCGCGCCGGATGCCAGTCGATGGCCCCCGCCGCTGAACATCTCGGCCACTTTATCGACATCAATCGCCGAGCGCGAGCGGAAGCTCACCTTCACGCATTCAGCCGGTTGCTCAATCAATAGGAAGGCCACTTCCACGCCTTCCACACAGCGCGGATAGTTGATCAGGTCTTCGGTATCCGGTGGCGTTGATCCGGTCTCGGCATAATCGGCCAGATAGATCTCGGTGTACGCTGCCTGTCCGTCGAATACCGTCCGCAGCCGTTCGAGCGCCCTGCCTGCCAGCCGCAGCTTGCCCAGCGGGTTCTGATCGTACAGGCGGTCGTACAGCGAGTTCGGGTCGGCCCCGGCCCGCGTCAGCTCTTCCGCCAGCGCGAACGTCTTCGCCGTCGTGTTCGAGTGACGGAACCAGCCGGTATCAGTCGCCAGGGCCATGAACAACGCGTCGGCCATTTCCTTGTCGAGCTTCGCGTCCAGCGACATCGCCGCTTCGTACACCAGCCGCCCGGCCGCTTCGGCCGTGGTATCCACCAGATGGATGCCGCCCAGGTCATCCTGCGTGCGATGATGGTCGATCACCATCCGCGGGCCGGGGAACGCCTTCAGGAAGTCGCCGAACTCGCCAATCTGGTTCCATGTGCCGGTGTCGACGACGATGACCGCATCGACATTGCGGAATTCATCGCCGGGGGGCTGGTAGCGTTCGACGCGTGTGCCATCGGGGTCAAGGAACCGGTATCTCGGCGGCAGGTCGGAGGCAATGACGGCGCGGGCGGTCTTCCCCTTCTGGCGAAGCGCCGCGGCGAGGCCCAACTCGGAGCCAAGTGCATCGCCGTCGGGGCGTACGTGCGTCATGATCAGGAAACGCTGATGACGGCTGACCAGATCAACAAACGGGGTCCAATCCAGCGGCATATCGAACGAAACCTCGGTGGGATACCTAGATTATACCATGCCGGTCACTGTTTGACAGGGAGTTCCCCGGTGGGCAGCGTTGAGGATGAGATTCGGGCGATCTACGAAGAGGCCGACGCCGCGGTCCGCGCGGCCGGTCCGCGCTGCGATGCGTCCGGCCGCTGCTGCCGCTTTCGCGAGTACGGGCATACGCTGTTCATCAGCCAGCTGGAGGCCGACGTACTGCTGCGCGATGCCCCGCCGTACGCGAAACCGGTGACCGATGCCGGGTGCCCCTTTCAGGTGGAAGGGCTGTGCACTGCCCGCGAAGATCGCCCTCTCGGCTGCCGGGTCTACTTCTGCGATGAATCGTATCAGGAGACGGGCCAACGCATCAGCGAACACGGCCTGCGGCAACTCAAACAGCTGGCGGAGCGGCGCGAACTCGCATGGCGTTACGCCCCGCTGCATCTGTTTTTGAATGAGGCGGAACGCCCTTCGCACATTCCCCCCGCCAAGACCCGCATCGCATTGCCGCTATTGGGATAGGCACTTTCCATTGTGGAATGTTTGGATTGAGTTCTAGGATACAAAAGACACAACCGTGAAGCCGTCCAACCGAACACTACATTCTGAGTTTCGCACCATGCGACTTTTCACCATTTTGTTCACCCTCATCCCGCTGACCGGCTGCCTCGCGCAGTCGAAGACGGCCCCGAAGCAGCTGGGGATGAATCTTGCGTCGATCACCTTCTACTCGTCCGAGATGGTCTTCGTCGATGCGTTCAAGCAGTCGCGGCCGTGGGCGAGCCAGATGCCGGGCAAGCCGTTCGATACGGGCGGCCCGCTTGCCGTGGACGAGAACGGCTGGGTGAAGAAGCTCAACGGCAACGGGCACTATGCCGAGACGTTGATGTTCGTCGACCTGCAGGGACACTATCCTGCCGGCAAGTACCTTTGCCTCTACGAGGGCGAAGGCGACATCCAGTTCGGTGAAGGTGCCGAGGCGATCGACCGTCGGCCCGGACGCATCGTGATGAAGGCCACGCCGAAGAACGGGGCGATCGCCCTGCGACTGATGAAGACCAACCCCGATGACCCCGTGCGCAACATCCGCATGATCATGCCCGGCTACGACAAGTCGTACCGCGAGGAAGAGTTTCACCCGCAGTTTCTCAAGCGCTGGCAGGGCTTCAGCGCGATCCGCTTCATGGATTGGGGGATGACCAACAACAGCAAGATCACGAAGTGGAGCGACCGCGCGAAGGCCGACCATGCGACGCAGGGCACGCAGAAGGGCGTCGCTCTCGAGTACCAGGTGAAGTTCGCGAAAGCGATGAACGCCGACCCGTGGTTCTGCGTTCCCCATCTGGCGGACGACGACTACGTCCGCGAGTTCGGCAAGTTCCTGAAAGCCAACGTGCCGGCGGAGCGCAAGATCTATGTCGAGTACAGCAACGAATGCTGGCACGGCGGCTTCGAGGCCGGGCGCTATTGCACGGCGAAGGGCAAGGAACTCAAGCTGGCGGCGAACGACTACGAGGCCGGGCTGCGCTTCTACGCGCAGCGCTCGGTCGAGATCTTCAAGCTGCTCGAAGCGGAGCTGGGCAAGGATCGACTGATCCGCGTGGTGGCGACGCAGCCGGACAGTGAATGGGCGGTGAAGACGGTCCTCGACTGGCAGGAGACGGGCAAGCATGTCGATGCGCTGGCGATCGCGCCGTACTTCGGCCAACGGTTCGGCAAGCCGGCCGAGGCGGAGATGTCCGCCGCCAGAACGGTTGATGACATTCTCGATCTCTGTGCCAAGGAAGTGGAAGCAAACGGCGAACGCAACGCCAGCCTGGTGAAGCTCGTGCACTCCCGCGGCCTGAAGTTGCTCGCCTACGAGAGCGGGCAGCACCTCGTCGGCATCGAAGGGGCCGAGAACAACGAGAAACTGATGAAACTGTTCCAGGCGGCCAACCGCCACCCGCGCATGAAGGACCTCTATCTTCAGGACATGCGCAACTGGCAGAAGGCCGGCGGCGACCTGTTCTGCATCTTCGCTTCCGTCGGCGGTTACTCGAAGTGGGGCAGCTGGGGCGTGCTTGAGTATGCTGATCAGGACGAATCCGCTGCGCCGAAACTGCAGGCAATTCGTGCGTTTCTGGAGTAAGGCATTCCATCTGCTGAGTGTCACGATAGGTTAGCCGCAACGCGGAGGGTTTCCGGAGCGGAGCGCTGAGCCACGCGAAACACGTCCCCCTTCGCAAAGTCTTCGGCTCGCGGCTAATGAGGTCACTTGATGAATTACCCCGCACGTCGGCGACAGCGCTTTTTGCGCATCCTCAAGGAAGAGAAACTCGATGCCTTTCTCGTCACCAGTCCGATCAACGTCTGTTACCTGACCGGGTTCACCGGCGGGTCGTCGTTCCTGCTGATCACGCCGAAGCGATCGATTCTCGTCAGCGATCAGCGCTTTACCCTGCAGATTGAAGAAGAGGCCCCCGGCCTCGACACCTCGATCCGCGGCCCGGCACGCACCACGTGGGAAGAGGCAGCCGGCGTCGTCGGCAAGCTCGGCATCCGCGCGCTGGGCATCGAGGCCGGGCATCTGTCGGTCGCGCAGTTCGACAAGCTGGTGGAACTGGCGGAGACGACTTCACTGATCGGCATGGTCGGTCTTGTGGAGAAACTGCGCCTGATCAAGGATCCGCCCGAAGTGGCCGCGATCCGCGAGGCGATCGGCTATGGCCGGCGTGCGTTCGAGATGCTCAAGGCGATGATGGCCGCGACGGACACCGAGAAAGACATGGCCGACGCCATCGACGGCTACATCCGCCGCGCGGGCGGGCACGGCACCGGCTTCGAAACGATCGTCGCGGTAGGCGACCGTTCGGCATTGCCGCACTGCCCGCCTTCATCCCGGCGATTGCAGGAAGCCGACTTTTTCCTGCTCGACTGGGGGGCACGCGGGTCGTTGTACACAAGCGACATGACGCGCATGGTCCGTTCGCCGTTTTCTTCGGCAAAGCGTGGGCGGGGGCGGGTTGAAAGCAGGCTTGAAAAGATATACACCATTGTCCTACAGGCACAGGCTTGCGCCATCGCCGCCGTCCGGCCGGGAGCGACCGCGAAAGAGGTCGATGCCGCGGCCCGCGGGTACATCACGAAGGCCGGCTACGGCGATGAGTTCAATCACGGCCTGGGGCATGGCATGGGGCTGCAGGTGCACGAAGCGCCCGACATCCGCTCGACGTCGATCGACGTGCTGCAGGCCGGGATGGTCTTCACGCTCGAGCCGGGGATTTATCTGCCCGGCATCGGCGGCGTGCGGATCGAGGATGACATCCTCGTGACCGACGACGGCTGTGAAGTGCTGTCGGCGAGCGTGCCGAACGACTTCTGACCGCAAGGCAGGGAGATTCGCAAGTGGCTGACGAACAACAACCGTCCGCGGGCCCGTTCGATGTGAACACCGTGCGCGAACTGGTCCGCCTGATGCGGAGGTTCGACCTCAGCGAGGTGAATCTGCAGGACGGCTCGAAGCGGATGCGCCTGCGCCGCGGCACCTCGCAGCCGATCGCGGCGGTGCCTTCAGCGCCCGCACTCATGGCGACGCAGCAGGCGGCTCCCGTGATGGCGCCGCAAGCTGCTGTTACCGCGCCGGTCAGCAACTCGCGCCTCATCGACGTCAAGAGCCCGATGGTCGGCACGTTCTACTCCAAGCCCGCGCCGGACAAGGATGACTACGTGAAGGTCGGTGCCCGCGTGAACCCGGAAACGGTCGTCTGCAAGATCGAAGCGATGAAGATCTTCAACGACATGCCCGCCGGCGTCTCGGGCACCGTGGCCGAGATCTGCGTCCAGAACGGCGGCTTCGTCGAATTCGACCAGGTACTGTTCCGGGTGGAACCTTCTTAACAATTGCGGAACGCTGAATGCGGAATGCGGAATGAAATCTGCAATCCGAATTCCGAACTCCGAATTCCGAATTTCCAACTATGTTTCAACGAGTGCTGATTGCCAACCGCGGTGAGATTGCCCTGCGTGTCATCCGGGCCTGCCGGGACATGGGGATTGAGACCGTGGCCGTGTACAGCCAGGCGGACAAGGGGGCACCCTATCTCGCGCTGGCCGACCGCGCTGTCTGCATCGGCCCCGGGCCGGCGGTTGACAGTTACCTGAAGTACCAGCGCATCATTGCCGCGGCCGATGTCACGAACGTCGATGCCATCCACCCGGGGTACGGCTTTCTCTCCGAGAATGCCGACTTCGCCGAGATGTGCCGGGACTGCAACATCGAGTTCATCGGCCCGCCGCACGATGCCATGCGCAAGCTCGGCAACAAGAACGAAGCGCGCAAGCTCGCCAAGGCGGCCAAGGTGCCCGTGGTGCCCGGCAGCGATGGCCTGATCACTGATGAGGCCGAGGCGCTGAAGTTCGCCCATCAGGTCGGCTACCCGGTGCTGATCAAGGCCAGTGCCGGCGGCGGCGGTCGCGGCATGCGCGTCGCCCGCAACGACATGAGCCTGATTTCAGGCCTGAGTTCCGCCCGGCAGGAAGCCGAGGCCGCGTTCAAGGATGGCAGCGTCTACCTTGAAAAGTACCTGGAACAGCCCCGGCATGTCGAAGTGCAGATTCTGGCCGACCAGGCCGGCAACGTGGTCCACCTGTACGAGCGCGACTGCTCGCTGCAACGCCGACACCAGAAGCTGGTGGAAGAGTCGCCCGCGCCGAACCTGCCCCGCAAAGTCCGCGACAACATCTGCGCCGCGGCCACACGGCTGGTGAAGTCGGCCGGGTACTTCTCAGCCGGAACGGTCGAGTTCCTGGTGGATAAGGACAACAACTTCTACTTCATCGAAGTGAATGCCCGCATCCAGGTCGAACATCCGGTCTCCGAACTGGTGACCGGTATTGATCTGGTGCGTGAGCAGATCCGCGTGGCGGCGGGCGAGAAGCTGCGTTTCAAGCAGGATGACATCGTGCATCGGGGTTGTGCGATCGAGTGCCGAATCAACGCGGAAGACCCGTCCGACAACTTCCGTCCGTCACCGGGCGTCATTACGAAATGGCAACCTCCGGGCGGCCCCGGCGTGCGGCTGGATACGCATGCGTGCCACGGCTACCGCGTACCGCCGAACTATGATTCACTGGTGGCCAAGCTGCTGGTGTATCAGCCGACGCGGGAAGAAGCGATCAAGGTGATGCGGCGGGCACTGCATGAGTTCATCGTCGAGGGGATCAAGACCACAATTCCGATCCATCAGAAGATCTTCAACACCAGCGCCTTCGTCGAGGGCCAGGTGGATACGACGTTCATCGAACGCACGTTCCTGGGCGGCGCATAGCAGCCGCACGCGGCGTCGAAATCAAGGCGATCCTGCAACCGGCTGTTTCAAGTCAATCGTCAACACATTATTCCCTGGCACCAGCGTCACCTTGTAGTCGCTGGTCTGGCTTCGCCGGTATTTCGCCGGCAGATTCATGGCTTCGAGCTTTTCCCGTGCCGCGCCCTTTGTCTCTGCGGGAATGACGAAGGAAATAGTGTATTCGCTTTCCTGGATTGGCCCAGCGATCTGAAACGAGCCGTCATCCTGCACCATGCCGCCACCGCCGCCGGTCTCGTCGGAGAAAAGTGCTATGCCAAATCCGCTGAGCGGTTTACCCCCCAGCGTCGCGGTCCCTTCCACCGTGCAACGATCTCGCTCGACGGGTTTGCAGCCGTTCAAGCCAATAACCATGAGTGTCGCGAATCCGACAAATTTGATGGAACGAATCGTCATGCGTATTCCCGTCGGAGTTTAGTTTTCGTCAACAACAAAACCATCATTGCGCGAACACAGGGTCCGAAGCGTTGACAATTTAATGCTGTCTCTGATAAAGCGGACGCTGCCATCCGCAAATGCCGCATTGATGCCGCCAGGATGATTCGAATTCAAAATTGTGTTGTTTTCAGTCGTGCGATTGCTGAAGTTGACCTGGGCGACTTTATTATTGATGGCGAACATCACTGTCGTCACCCCGTTGCCGTAATAGA
>JBBQII010000141.1:0-7837 GCA_038324795.1 Gemmatales bacterium | reverse complement strand
GTTCCTTGGCCTGTTCGGCCATCGGACGACTGTATTTTGTCATGCGAATGGTCAGAATCACGCCATCGACCCGGGGAGCCACGACCGACGGGTCGCTGACGGCGAGGATCGGCGGCGTGTCGATCAGCACGAAGTCGTAGTCCTTCTTGATCTCATCCAGAATCTCGGAGAACAGCGCGGAGGTCAGCAGGTCGGCCGGGTTCGCGGGCCGCGGGCCGCACGGGAGAATCGACAGCCCCGGGACTTCGCATGAGTAGATGGCCGATTCGAGATCCGCTTCGCCGGCGATCACCGACGCGAGGCCAACCTCGGCTTTGCCCAGGCCGAAGATCTTGTGAACACGCGGCTTGCGGAAGTCCGCATCCAGAAGAATGACACGCTTGCCGGACTGCGCGATCGACGCGGCCAGATTGGCCGCCAGCGTCGACTTACCGTCACCGGGGTTCGGGCTGGTCACCTGGATGACCTGATGGCCCTTGCCGCGGGTGCTGAAGTACAGCGAGGTGCGAACGCCGCGGTATGCTTCGGACTGAATCGACTTGGGCGCGTGATGCACTACGAGGTTCGGATCGAGCGGGTTCTGCTCGATGACCGACGGCTCGTATGCCGTGAGCGCCGGCACCTGTCCGATGACCGCGAGGCCCAACCGCTGCCGGACCTCCTCGATCGAGCGGAAGCTCTTGTCGGAGATTTCGGCGAGGAACGCGAGGCCGCTGCCCAGCACAAGGCCGCCCAGTCCGCCCAAGGCCAGTGTGGTCAACAGGATCGGGCTGATCTTCACGCCGGTGCCGGACGGGTTGATGACGTTGGCATCGAACAGCGGCGCATCGCGCTGCAGGTCGATCATATGCTTGCGTTCTTCGAGGTTGTCGAGGTTCTTGCGGAAGCGTTCGATCTTGTCGGTTTCGATCTTTTCGGTGATCAGGTATTCGCCCAATTGGCGAACCGAGACGCGGTCCTGGTCGAGCATTTCCTGCAGGCTGCGTGTCTTCTCAAGGTTGGCACTCGTCTCGTACTCCAGCACTTGGACATACAGTTGCAGGGGGTCGGCAATCGGCTGGTTCATATTCGGGTTGGACTTGATCATCTGCCCCTGCAAAAATGCGGAGATCATGTCCCGGCGCTTGCGCAGGGACTGCACGTCCGGGTGGTCGGGTCCGACGCGCTGCAGCAGTTCTTCTTCCTGCAGTTTCAACGCGAACATCGCATCTTCGGGCGTGCGCGGATTCTCCGGCAGCAGATCGCGCTGATTGGAGGAGAGCTGATACAGTTTCATCAACGCATTGCGGTCAGCACCTTCGGCCAGGCCCTTCTTGATCAGATCCATCCGGCTCTTCAGGTCGATCTTCTGCTTGATCAGATCGGCACGCTGGCTTTCCGTGTTGGCGATGCGGGAACGGAGTTCCATGATGGCGATCGGGCTCGACTTGCGGATCTGCTCGTTGATCTTTTCGTAGCGGCTGACTGAGTCGGCGAGATCTTTGTCGCTCTTGTCGCGGGCCTTGAGAATCAGGTTCAGTGTGTCTTCAGATACGTTCTCGACGGCACCTTTGAGCATATCGCGGTAGCCGTCGATCACTGCATCGACGATGATCTTGGCATCTTCGGGCGAGGGGCCGGCGAACGATATGTTGATGACGTTGTTGACGGACCCAGTGGTGACGTCCTTGTCGCGCGAAACTTTCAGGCCGCCGGCGAGCATGCCGCGGAAATCGCCGTTGGCCGGCGGCATCCGCAGTGTTTCACGCTTGAGCTTTTCCGTCGCCCGGCCCCAGACGATGTCGCTTTTGAGCATCGCTTCCTGGGTGGACACGAAGTCCTCGACCATGCGTTCCTGCCCGCCCGTTGAGCCAGGTGAAAGTTGGTCCGACTTGCGCTTGAAGACGACCATGCGCGCGTTGGACTGGAACGTCGGCGGCTTCTGCAAGTAGAACAGGAAGCCGGCCACAAGACCAACGACCAGCCCGAAGATGACGAGCGCTTTGCGCCGCCACAGGATGGTCAGAAATCCCGGCCCGCCGGAACCGTTTGGCTCGTTGCCGAAATCGTCATTGGTGTTTGCCACGTTTGTCGCCTCTCGCTGTAATCTGGTTGTCTCGTCCGATGGTGTTTCAGCTGGCAGCGGTGACTGCCGTCACGAATACCGGGACCGGTTGTGCTGCCGGTGGTTTGGCCACCGCGAGCTGCTCGGTCAGTCGATGCACGTTGATCTCTGTCGTCCTGACCATCTCGGCCAACTGCTGCAGTTTCACCCAGATCGGCTCACTGTCGAGCAGGCCGATTGCGGTCAATCGCCCGATCACTTTGCCGCCGAGGGTGATCGGCAGGTCGGCCCGCCAATCGGTCTTTTCTTCATGCGAGCCTGTGGAACCGAAGCGATCCCAGCGGGCGTGATAGCCCTCATGCATGGCCGGGGCGTTCACGTCCAGGCACAGGGAGCGGAAGTTGCGGCGGAACGCGACCGCGGTCAACTCTTCCCAGATCCCCTGCCAGCGAACCGACCCCTGCAGCCGAACCTGCGATTGGTGGCTACGGCCTTCGCGGCTGCCGTTCATCGCGTTGGCCGCCAGGGCACGGATCTTCTCGCGAACCAAGGTGTACTCCGCATGCCCGAACAGCCGCGTGCCGATTAATGTTATCACGATGATCAATGCTGCGGCGAAAGAATACAAGTCGTTCTGAAGCAAAGTCGACGCAATTGCGCCGGCCGAAGCGACAAGACCCAGTACAGCCACCAGAACCAGTACCATCGCCCGGTTCAACCCAGCCCGCAGCAGGCTGTGATGCAGATGCCCACGATCGGTGGTGTAGATGCTGCGCCCGGTCAGCTTGCGTCGGGCGATGGCCGCGAGGGTATCGAGAATCGGCAGCGTCAGCATCGTGATCGGCACCGCGAGGGCCATCGCGGTCGGTCCCTTCATCGAGCCCTGAATCGACAGCGCACCCAGAACCAGGCCGATCAGCATGCTGCCGCAATCACCGAGGTAGACGTTCGCGGGCGGCAGATTGAAGCAGAGGAAGCCCATGAGCGCGCCGGCCAGTGCGATCGACACCACCGCTACGTAACCGTTGCCGATCAGCCCGGCCACAGCCGCCAGCGACAGGCAAACGACAATGCCGATGAGGCCAAGCAAACCGTCCATGCCGTCGATCAGATTGATGGCGTTGATGATGCCGATCATCCAGAGATACGTCAGCACGATGCCGAAGTTGCCCAGATCAATCGGCATGCCGAACAGCGAAAACTGCTGAATCGACAGGTGTTCAAAGTAAACGAGGTAGCTGACGGCAATGAACTGGCCGACAAGCTTATGCCGGCCGCGCAGGCCGTACAGGTCATCGAGCAGCCCCACGACGACGATTATGCACGCGGCCCCGAACAGGCTCGCCAGCCGAGGTTCACTCGAAACAAGATTGGGGAAGCTGAACCCGTACATCGAAAGGCCGAGGATTCCCAGCGTGGTGGCGATGAAAACCGCCAGGCCGCCGGCCTTGGGGATCGGCAGCTTCTGATGCTTGCGTCGGCCATCGGGTGAATCGACAAGGCCGATCCGGGCAGCCAGGTCACGCAGCACCGGCGTCAGAACCAGGGACAGCATGAACGCCAGTCCCAGGACGGTCAGAAGCGAATATACGTCAAGGTCCAACACGGTGTCACATCCTGAAGGCAACGCAAAAGGCCAGTGCGAATCTAAGGGGGATCCTTGGGCCTTGAAAGCGGGCAACGTGCGATTCACATCCGTGGAATCGAACGGGTTCGTCGGGCGCGGGGAGCGACGCACCGTGAGTCAATCTACCAGAACCGGCTCCTCCGGATAAACGTCAAATGCGGGAATACACGAAGATTTCGCAGTATCCCAGCCGTTACTACCACTATCGCCGGCGATTGTCAGGGTCCTGGCCGGGCGGGAGTCGGTGGTTTCGCCCATGGGCATAGTTCGTATAGGCTCCCGGCGAAACGACGGGTGAAATCCTCGATGACTCGCTCTTCGCGGTCGCCGCGACCGGTCAGTTCCGATTTGATCGAGACGGCCAGCCGGGCCGACAGCTCCGGCGGATTCGCGACCAGGCGATCGACAATCCAGTTGTGGCCCGGGCCACCCTTGTCAGCATTGTCTTCATCCTCGCGGGTCCAGACGCGTTGACCTTCCTGGGTCCAGTAGGTCAGGCGTACTCGTTCCCGGCCGCGGCTGAAGTGCCGAAGTGTCGTCATGATTTCCAGATTGTCGTCGATTTTCAGGGGTTTCTCGTCCTTGTGCGCGGTTTCCCAGCCGCGGTTAGGGAAGCAGACGTCCGGGTGATGGTAACCGCGGATGGCGGTGCTGGCCTGCCAGTAGATGACCCAGACTTCAACCTGATGCCCGACCGGGTCCCGGTAGACCCGGCAGATAGCGTTGTCGTACGTAAGCAGTTCTTTCACCATCTCGGGAATCGGTTTGTCACCGTCGGAGGTCCAGTCGCCGATGGTCAGCGGCATTTGTTCGAACGGAGCCGCCTGCAGATTGGCGACGGCACGCTGGTCGCCCTCCGTGTAGGCAAGTCCCGAACCGGTTGCCCCGGCGACGAGGATCGCCGCGGCAGGCCAGTGCCAGAACGAACGTTGCACCTGCAGCGGGGCACTGACGGCGGCTGCGCCCGCGGCGGGAGCGCGCAATCGCATCAGATGGGAAAGGAACACGACCATGCCCAGCCCGACGAGGACCATGGCTGTGCCGAGCAGTTCGTGGGGGCGGCCCTGGATCCACTCCTGGCCGAAGGTTTCCTGAATCCAGCCGGTCAGGATGATGCGCAGGCCGTTGACCAGGGCGATGACCGGCAACGCGAGCGCCAGCAGCAGCAGCCCGCGAACCAGGCCGAATCCGCGCATGTGCGCCACGAAGACGGCAATGGCCAGCAGGGCGGTGATCGAGCGGACGCCACTACAGGCTTCGACCACTTCCAGCCCGCCGCTGGGCAGGTAAAGTTCATAACCCTTGCGGCTGACTTGCAGGCCGATCAGACTCAGGCCTTGTTCCGCGATGATTGTAGTGACGCCCTGCAGCCAGTTCTGCATGGGGATCAACAGGCGGTCCGGGATCGGCAGCGCGAACACGAGCAGCACCAGCGGGAACGCCAGTCGCCGCAGCCACGGCCAGCCACCGGCCACCAGCGCCAGGCCCGCCGCGGCGACGATCCATGAAGTGGTCAGCCACCAGAGCAGCACCGCACGCGGACCCACTTGCGAGGCAAGGTACCATGCCGGCACACAGGCAACACTGCCCGCCAAGATCAATGGCAGACCCAGGGGTGAACCGGGCGACGCGGGCAACTGGCCACGGTAGTTCCATACCAGCCAGCCCGATGCAATCAGGATAATGAAGCGATCGCTGTAGCCGGAATTGGCACCGAAGAATTGAGCGAGACAAGCGACAAGCCCGGCGGCCGACAATGCCAGCGCGATGCCGGCGATGACAATGCCGAGCGGGAACGACGACGCCTGACGAAGTGGCGTGATCGGAGCGGGCGGGGCCGGAAGTGTCGCGGTACTTTCCGACACAGAAACTCCAAACAAGAAGTCCATTACGGGCTGACGGCTCAGCCCCGTCAACCCGTAAGGAATCAACAGTTTACTTCGGGTCGGTCGGCTTCTTCTCTTCATCCTTGGGCAGTTTGGTCTTCAACTCGGCTTCCAGTTCCGAGGCGGGCTTGCGGTTGATGAAAGCGGCTTTGCTTTCGTTCGCCTTCTTGATCACGTCGTAGCCTTCTTTGTACTTCTCGCGCTTCTGCAGCAACTTGGCGAGGTAGAAGGCCGTGTCGGGGCTGACCTGGCCGCTGTTGGACGCAACCGCCAGCGCTCGCTCGGCCTGTTCGAGGCGGCCGAGCTTCAGGTAGATCCAGCCCAGGGTGGCGTACGCTTCGGCCGAACGCTGATACTGGCGGACGTTGACTTCAGCCAGCTGTTCCGCACGCTGCTGCTGAGCCATCGCCGGCTGTTCGATCAGCACCAGGGCCAGCTGGTTCGATGAGAAGAAATCGGCCGGGTACAGTCGCAGGATGTCCGCGAAGAAGTTCTCGGCCACGACATGGTTGCCCATGTAACGCTCGTACAACCCCAGCAACGCCTTCGATTCCCGGCTCAGCACCATTCCTTCGATCTTCTGGGCCGCGTCAATGTGCTTCTTGGCTTCGGCGGTCTTGCCCGTGTCAAGCAGCCAACCGGCGTACGCCTGATGAGCACGCGGCTTGTCGGTGTACTTCTCGATTGCGTCTTCGAAGTACTTTACCGCTTCCCTGGCGTAATCCTGGGCCGGGGTTTTCTTCGGGTCTTCGGTGCCGATGATGCTGCTGTAGAGCAGGGCCATGGTGACTTCGGCCGGGTCGAGGGTCGGGGTTTTGGCGTCATCTTCCCTGGCGGCTTCCTTCAGCACTTCGAGTGCGTCGCCGTGCTTGCCGCTCATGAAGATCGCGCGGGCCAGCCGTTGGCGGACCTGCACGTTCTTCGGGTCGAGTTCGGACCATGTCTGGAAGCTCTTACGCGCCGCTGACCAGTCCCGGCGATTCTCAAAAGCGGTCGCCAGGCCGGCGGCTGCTTCCTTGCGGAACGTCTTGCGCTGGTTGGCGGTCCAGCGGTCGGCTTCGGCCAGCTGCATTGCGATCTGGCAGTTCGACAGGGTATCGGTCACCCGGCCCTCGGCCAGGGCCAGCGAGCCGTTGGTCAGGTAACATTCGGGATGATCGGGGTTCTCCGCGATGGCAGCTTCCAGCAACTGCCGGCCGCCCTGCGCGGTCTGCTGGTTGCCGAGCATCAGGCGCGCCATCATGAGCTTGGCGGGGGGCAGTAGCGGGTTCTTGCCGGCCGCCTCCTCCAGCGTCTTCATGCATTCGTCGACCTTGCCATTGGCGAACTGGCCTTCCGCCTTGGTCACCAGGGCATCTTTTTCCTGTTCCTTTTTGTCCGTCGATGTCTGGGCGCTGAGCTGCGAGATGGCGGTGACCATCCCCATCAGCATCAGGGGGCCGAAGGCCAGCCGAATTGCGATCCGTTTCATGACTTCTTTCCGTTGATAAGTAAGAGCGCTTCCGATAACTCCTGCGAAACCCGATGATTTCTGGGCAGATTCGATGCTTCCCGCAAGGCGGCCCGGGCGTCGGTCAGATTGTTGAGATGATAGTACGCCAATGCCAGATGGACATACTCCTCCGCCGTCGGATTCTTCAGAATCGCCTTGGAAAGCAAGGCGCGCGCTTCATCATGGCGCGACTGGGCAAGAGAGACAGCCGCCAGACTCACCAGCATCTTCTCCGGCAGGGTGCCTTTCTCGTACGCTTCACGCAATGGAACGGACGAACCCTCCGCATTCTCCGCTGCCCTGGCCCCCTTCAGGTGCAGCATCACCAACATGTTGGCCGCGTGCAGGTCGTTCGGGTCGTTCACCTGCACCTGCTGCAGTGCGTCGGTGGCCACGCGCACCTTGGCGGCATCCCATCCGTCGCGACCCGGGCGCGGGGCAGCGGCAAGGGCGTGGCTTTCACCGAGGATGAACTGCAGGTCCCGATCGAACGACAGGAACCGCTCGGCCAACCGGGCTGAAGCGGCCGCCGCGTCCTCATACAACCCCGCGTTCACGGCGGCCCGCAATGCACGGATGGGTAGGGCGGGGTTGGGTGTCTCTTCCACCAGCTTCATTAAGTACGGTCGAATCTCGTCATTGGTTTTCTTCAAAGCGAGCGCCCGAACATATTGCTCGGCCAGCATCGGTTCGGTGTAAAGGAACTTCTTCTGCGATTCGATCAGTTCCAGGGCCTTTTCAAACCGTTCCTGATCGAGATGGACCTGTACCTGCAGGACGATCGGCCA
>JBBQII010000140.1:0-7876 GCA_038324795.1 Gemmatales bacterium | reverse complement strand
GGTGTCATGCGGATCGTGATGACGGTGCTGGCGTTCACCCTGGCCGGCTCGGCCATGGCTGTCGAGCCGAAAACGCGACTGGATGTGCCCTATGCCGGGACCGACAACGCCCGGCAGACACTGGATGTGTTCGCCCCGCCCGAAGGCAAGGACCGGCCTGTCGTCGTCTGGGTTCACGGCGGCGGATGGCAGAAGGGCAGCAAGGCGGAGGTGAAGGTAAAGCCGCAGGCCTTCGTCGATGCCGGGTATGTGTTCGTCTCGATCAACTACCGTCTGCTGCCCGAAGCGACGATCGGGCAGATGGCCGGGGACGTGGCCAAGGCAATCCGCTGGGTACACGACCATGCCCGCGAGTTCGGCGGTTTGCCAGATACGCTGTTCGTGATGGGTCACAGTGCCGGGGCGCAGTTGGCCGCACTCGTCTGCACCGACGACAGCTACCTGGCCGCGGAAAAGCTGAAGCTGAATGTGATCAAGGGCTGCGTGCCGGTGGATGGCGATACCTACGACGTGCCGCTGCAGATCAAGACCGTTGAACAGCGCCGCGCCGACATCTACCGCATGAAGTTCGGCGAGTTGGAAAGCCGGAAGAAGCTGTCGCCGATCACGCACGCAACCAAGGGAAAAGATATTCCACCGTTCCTGATCCTGCATGTGGCCGGGCACCCGGAGACGCAGTTGCAGTCGCGGAACCTGATCAAGGCACTCGAGGATGTCGGCGTGCGCGGCAAGGCTTACGGGGCCGAGGGGAAGAACCACACGACCATCAACGACGAACTCGGCGTTGCCGACGACAAGCCGAGCGCGGAGATGTTCAATTTTCTGAAGGAGTGCCTGAAGGCGAAGTAAGCTCGCGTTGATCAGTCACCCGCAACGGCAGGATGTGCGCCCGGGCACGCAGCATCGCCTTATCGAGCAACTGGCGGACGCGCTCGCGCGTGACGCCCAGTTGCTCGCCTACTTCACGCATCGTGAAGCCCTGGCCGTAGTACATGTGGAACGCCTGGAACCAGCGGGCCGGCAGTACGCGACGGACCTGCCCGATCATCTCATCGACGTTCATTTCGCTGCCCGCTTCCCGGGCGCGCGTGCAGGCAGGGTCGAGTTCGGCGTGAGCATTCTCCCCGAACTCCGAAAAAGACTTCGCACGCCGGCTGCCGCCGCGCAGCCAGTTGCGGACCGCCTGCATCAGCCGATGGCGGATCGCCATGCGCGCATAGGCGGGGAACGGCACGTTCCGCGTGTCGTCGAACATCCCCGCGGCATAGACCAGGCCGTACATGGCATCGCCGCGCAGCTCATCAAGCGGCACCAGCCGGGCCGACTGCCGGTACTGCCACCAGGCCATCTGCTCGGCCAGTTCCAGATGGTCGGCCGCAAGTTGGCGGGCTTTTTCAGTCAGCGGAACGGGGCGATACTCGTCCGCAATCGGGGGATTGAACAGTTCCATTGCGTACCTCGGCTCACGGCGCACAGTCGCCAATCTGTTTATTTGTATAGTATTCAGACGTTCACTTATATTCGGTAACGCACGGCGATGGAAGCAGCCGAAACAAAAATTTCGCGAAGTTGGATGACAGGCCAGCGTTCCCCGCGGAGAATGCCGGAGAGCTGGACACGAACACACCACCTACCCGGAGCTGCTGATGCGACTTGCGATCTGTCTGGTATTGGCCGTTGTCGGGGCGATGCCGGCCGTGGGGCAGGACCTGCCGTACACACGCACGGAGGACGTCGTCTACGGTCGGAAGTTCGGCACGGCGTTGACGCTCGATGTGTTCAAACCGAAGGAGAAGCAGAACGGGGCGGGCATCATCATGTGCGTGAGCGGCGGCTGGTTCTCGTCGCATGAAGCGATCAACCCGCGGTTCTTTGAAGAGGTACTGAAGCGCGGCTACACCGTCTTCGCGGTCGTGCATGGCAGCAACCCGCGCTTCACCATTCCCGATGTACTCGAGGACATGCACCGGGCCGTGCGTTACGTCCGCCTGCATGCAAAGGAGTACGGCGTTGACCCGGACAGGCTCGGCATCACTGGCGGTTCAGCGGGCGGGCATCTGTCGCTGATGATCGGCAGCACCGGCCGGGACGGCGACCCGAAAGCCAAGGACCCGGTCGACCGTGAATCGAGCAAGGTGGCCGCAGTCGCCTGCTTCTACCCGCCGACCGATTTTCTGAACTACGGCAAGGAAGGCGAGAACGCCCTCGGCGTCGGCACGCTGGCGAACTACAAAGCCCCGTTCGATTTCCACGAGTTCGACCTGAAGTCACGCACGTTCAACCGCATCACCGATGAGGAACGCCGCAACGAGATCGGCAAGAAGATCTCACCGGTCTACCATGTGACCGAGAAAGCCCCGCCGATGCTGATCATCCACGGCGACGCGGACAAACTTGTGCCTATCCAACAGGCGGAACGCATGATCGAGCGCCTGAAGGCGAACAAAGTACCCTGCGAACTGATCGTGAAAAAAGACGCCGCCCACGGCTGGCCGACGCTGATCGAAGACACGAAACACTTCGCGGACTGGTTTGATAAGTATCTGAAGTAATGTCCCGTAGGGTGGGTGGAGGCTTTGCGCAACCCACCATTCGGGCAGCGAAGATGGTGGGTTCCGCAGAGCCTCCACCCACCCTACAGGAACCACCATTCGGGCAAGGAAGGGGTGGGTTCCGTAAAGCCTTCTTGACGAGATCATCCCCCATCAGCTTGTGTGGCAGCGGATTGCCGCGGCTGACATCACGGAAGTCTTTGGCCGGAGTGAGGAAGGGACGAGCGGGCGCTGCGGGTTCGGCGGCGGAAGCGGGCATGGCAGCGATGGCCAGGCCGCCGGCGGAAGTGCGCAACAGGTCACGGCGGGTGGGATTCATATTATCTTCCCACCGCATATCCATACTCAATCTCGGTCATCAATATCACATCGACGATACTGAAAACATCGTCGGATTCACACACAAAAGCTGTTCGTCCGCCGGGCGTCAGCAGCAGGAAGTCAGGGTGACGAATATCAAAAGCACGACCATCTGCCATTCGCACCTTGAACGGGCGGAACGGTGCAGACTTGAGTGCAGCCCGGATCTGATCTGCGGTCATTGGCTTCTCCTGCAGCTGATAGAGAACATTCTACTACGTTTCGTACTACCCCTGCACCTCCACCATCGCCTTCACGACGCCGCTTGCCGGGTTCAGCCATGTCGGGAACTCGTCGATCATCCTGTTCAATGGGGCATGATGCGTGATCCATGGGCCGGTGTTGATTCTGCCTTCTTCGATCAACGCGATGATTCTTGCGAAGTCGCCGGTAAGGGCGTTGCGGCTGGCCAGCAGTGTCATTTCGCGGCGGTGCATCAGCGGATGGCCGAAGCGGACTTCCTGCGTGGTGATGCCGACGAAGACAAGCCGACCCGCGAAGCCGACGAAGTTGAGGGCGTTGGCCATCGAGCCGGCGTTGCCGGTGGCGTCGACGACGACATTGCCGAGCTTGCCATCGGTCAACTCGCTGAATTGCCGCAGTTCCGAGCCGTCGCCCTTCGAGACGATGGTTTCGCTGACACCCATCCGTTCGCGCACGAATTGCAATCGCGCTTCATTGATATCCATCACGATGGTGCGGGCACCGGACAGTCGGGCGAACTCAACGACACTCAGGCCGATCGGCCCTGCCCCGATCACGAGGATGGTTTCATCCTTCGTCGGATTGCCGCGGTTGACGGCATGGCAGCCGATGGCCAGCGTTTCAACGAGGGCCAGTTGTTCGTAACTCAGTTTCGTTGAGATATGCAGCTTGCGGGCCGGTACGGTGAACAGCGGGCGCAGGCCGCCATCGCAGTGCACACCCAGCGTTTGATGATTCTCGCAGCAGTTGGTATGCCCGCGGGTACAGGAATAGCAATGCTGGCAATTGATATACGGTTCGACGGAGCAACGATCGCCGGGTTTGACATTGGTCACGCCATCGCCGACGGCCACGACTTCAACGCCGAGTTCATGTCCCGGAATGCGCGGGTAACTGAAGAACGGCATCTTCCCCAGATAGCCGGAATAGTCGGTCCCGCAGATGCCGACGCGGAACACGCGCACGACCGCTTCGCCCGGTGCCGGTGCGGGCGGCTCGGGCACATCGATCATGCGGAACGATTCGGGCTTCTCGAGTTGGATGGCTTGCATGTTGATAATCCATGTTCATCCCGCCGGGATGAACGCTAAACGGGTGTTATTGTTGCAATTCCCGCAACACCTTCATCGCCTTGCCCGGGTGCCCCGCGAATCCTTTGATCCCGACATTCGCATGGAACACGCCGTTCGGGGTGCCGGTGGTCATGAACACTTCGTCGCGGTTCGGGCCGCCGAAGGTGATGTTGCTGACCATTTTCGCGGGCACGTTCAGGTAGCCCAGCACTTCCGCTTTGGGTGACAGGATCGCAATACGGCCCTGCTTCCTGTCGGGCCGTGAGAAGTCGGCCACCCACAGGTTTCCCTCGGCATCGAAGGCACAGCCGTCGCCGCCGGAGCCGCCCAACGCGTGGAACACCGTGGCCGGGCCCAGCGGCTTGTCGTCGGCCGGCAGGTCGTACTTCAGCACTTTGGCGGTCTGCGATTCAATGACGTAAAGGTGCTTGTTGTCGGGGCTCACTTCCAGCCCGTTGGGAAATGCCAGATCGCTTGCAATCATGCTGACAACGCCGTCCGGTGTCACGCGGAAGATCTTGCCGACGGGGTTCTCGCGCGATGCCTGGTGCGGGTCGGTCCAGTAGACGTTGCCCCGTGCATCGACCGTGACATCATTCAGGCTGCCAAGCTTCTTGCCATCGAACATCTCAGCCAGCACGTTCACTTTCCCGTCCACAGTCAGTTCCAACAGGGCCGGCGTCTTGTTGTCACAGATGAGGATGCTGCCATCGCCCTTGAGGTAAGTGCCCGCGGGGCTCAGTTCGAGATGGCGCGTGGCTTTCTTGTCCTTATCGACGCGCCACAGCGCACCGGAACAGAAGAACAGTTCGCCGTTGCGCCAGGTGGGGCCTTCGGAATACCCGGGTGCCTCGGCATATTGCTCGACCTTCACGCGGTCGAGCCGTTCCTGAAGTGGCTGGGCCGACAGCGCTGTCGGCAGCAACAGAATGGAGAGGAGTCGCATCATAGTCGGGCCATCATACCCCGCGGGCACCTGCCGGGCCATCATTCCTTCCAGCCGACAATCGTATCGATCGTGTCGATGCTGATCGGGTGGTAGCCGGGCCGGGCCTTGCGGTAGATCTTCATGGCGCGCTCCCGGCCTTCCTTCGATTTCATCAGTTCCTCGTAGAGCGGCTTCAGGAACTTGCGTCGGCCCTGTTCGGTCAGGAAGCCTTCCAGCCTTTCCATGGCCGGGGCATAGCCGTGGCGGATCGACAGCAGCAACCACTGGAACAGCAGTTCCGAGTTGCCCGTCAGCGTCAGGTGGAAGCGCTCGTCCAGCACGGCCAGCATGTTCGGCTTCAGGTCGTTCGGCAGCGTGTTCAGGAAGTGCAGCCACTGTTGCGGTGTCCAACCCTTCACGGGAAGCTGCGCGACGGGCAGTTTCCCGGAAGCAAAGTCGTTGGCTGTTGCCTCGGCCTTTGTCAGGTCGCCGGCACTCGGGTTCGGTGCATCCTTCGGCAGGCCGGGCGAGTGCAGCCATTCTTCAATGTTGGCGGCTTTGGCTTTTGCCTCGTCGCCTTTCAACAGATGCTCGTGCAGGAACAGCTTGAACTCAGCCGTCGTGATGCTCTTGAACGCGAAGTGGTCGAAGTACTTCTTCAGGAACGCATCCAGCTTCGCCCGGCCGTAGACCGCTTCGAGGTGCTTGAGGAACAATGCCCCTTTCTCGTAGGGCACGTCGGTCAAGCCGTCGACCGGTTGCCGGCCCGACAGGTTGATATGCAGGATCTGGTCGTCCTTCGGCAGCTCGGCCAACTCGCGTTCGAGACTGCGCTTGCCGAGGACCGCCTCGGCCTCGGCGCGGGCCTTGCCGTAAACTTCTTCCATGATCCGGCGTTCGAGATAGACGGTGAATCCTTCATTGAGCCAGAAGTCGCGCCAGGTGGCGTTGGTCACCAGATTGCCGGACCACGAATGGGCCAACTCATGCGCGAGCAGCGACACGAGACTCTTGTCCCCCGCGAGCACGGTGGGGGAGGCGAACGTCAGGCGCGGGTTCTCCATGCCACCGAAGGGAAAGCTCGGCGGCATCACGAGGACGTCGTAGCGCTCCCAGCGATAGGGTCCGTAGAGCTTTTCGCAGGCACGCACCATCTCTTCAAGTTCAGCGAACTCCAGAGCCGCCTTGCCGACGACCGATGGTTCCCCGTAAACACCGGTCCGCGGCCCGAGTTTGCGGAATTCGATGTCGCCCACGGCCAGTGCCAGCAGGTACGCGGGGATCGGCTGTTTCATCTCGAAACGGTAGTCGCCCGTGCGGGCCTGGGCGGGGTCGTTGCCGGCACTCATCACGGCACGCAGGTCCTTGGGCGTGCGGACGCGGGCGGCATACGTGAAGCGCACGCCGGGCGTGTCCTGGATTGGCACCCAGCTGCGGGCATCGATCGCCTGCGACTGCGTGAACAGGTACGGGGCCTTCTTCCCGGCTGTCTGCAACGGCGACAGCCACTGCAGCGCGTTCGACTTCGGGCCAGTGGTGTAGGTGACGCGAACGAACTTCGTCGCGGCGTTCAACGGAATGGAAAGCGCCTTCCCGAGAATCGGATCGTGCTCGCCGAGTTTGAACGTGGCAGGGGCGAATGTCTTGCCGTCGTCTGAGATTTCCGTCGCGGCGATGGTCAATCCGTTGGTGTCGAGAATCAGCGGGCCATCGTTCTTGCCGACGCGTTCGATCGTCAGTGTGGCGGTGCCGTTGAGCTGTTTCTTCTCAAATTCGACGGTCAAATCGAGATCCGCATGGGTGACACGCACCTGCTCCGGGTTGGCGTGCGAGTGGGCATCGCGTTCGGGCGGGGCGGACAACGTGGCGATCATCAACAGTGTTGGCAGCATTCCGGCACCTGATTTGCCTGACAGGGTGATACGGAGAGTATAGCTGAATCGGGCATCGCGTTGAGATGCTCGCAAACGTCGTATCTTCCGAAGGCGCAGCGCGGTACACTCTTTCCCCACCTTATGGAGTATGCACATGACTATTGTTGAACTGCTGGTACTGCTCGTCATCGCGGCGATCTGCGGAGCGCTCGGGCAGGCGATAGCCGGGTACTCGCGCGGCGGCTGCCTGGTGTCGATTGCGCTCGGCTTCATCGGCGCACTACTCGGGATGTGGATCGCACGCACGGCCAACCTGCCCGAGATTCTGAACATCAACGTCGGCGACGTGACGTTCCCCATCGTCTGGTCGATCATCGGCGCGACATTGTTCGTGGCGGTCATCGGTTTGCTGTCGCGCGGTCGCGGTACTGCATGAAGTTCGCAGCGATTGCCTGATCTTTTAGCCGCTCGCGGCATTGTCTTGCGACGTACCACCAACAGCGCCCGTGCTTCCGCGGGCCTGTTCAGGTAGGATGTCTGCATGAATCCCGTCATTTTCGCATTGCGGCATCCGTATACGGTGATGGTCGGCGTGATCGCCGTGCTGCTGGGCAGCATCATGGCCTCATCGCGCATGAAGGTGGACATCTTTCCATCGCTCAACATGCCGGTCATCTACATCTGCCAGCCATACGGCGGCATGGACCCGGCCCAGATGGAAGGGCTGCTGACCAACTACTACGAGTTTCACTTCCTGTACGTGGCCGGCATCCATCACATCGAGTCGAAGAACGTGCAGGGAATGGCGCTGATCAAGTGCTACTTCCACCCCGGCACCGACATGGCCCAAGCGATGGCCGAGACGGTGGCCGCGGTCAACCGATC
>JBBQII010000139.1:0-7969 GCA_038324795.1 Gemmatales bacterium | reverse complement strand
TTCTTGAACTTCTCATTCAGCTTTCCGATGAACTCCTGTGCGTCGTCCCACGACATATTGCCAACAGGGTGCCTCGCCCCTTTGAATTCCGCGGGGTTCGGCCCATGACCGCTTCGTACTGCTCCTGCGTGACCTCGTACTTGCCCATCGCGAAGCTGTGCGCGAACGTCACTCCGTGCTGCTCTTCCGGTTCGGTCGCACTTGAAGATTCTTCTCGCAGGGGCTCATCCTTCGGCGAACCCATGAGGAACGATTTACCCTTGGCGTTGATTGCGATCATCTCCAGCTTAACGCCGTTGCCCAGGTCGAAGCTGGTTTCGGCACCTCCGGCGATCGAAGGCGACTCCGGCGTACTGGCGACCGGCTTACCGCGAGGCCACATGGCGACGGCAAGAAGGGTACTCACAAATGCAATGGCGATCAGCGCGGGCAGCCGCGATCGCCGGGGATCCGGTGCGGTTGAACCCGGCACGATTTCCCGATCGGTAACTTCCGAATCGGGCAGGACTGACGCAAACGGCACGGGAAGCTTCCGCGAAGCTGCTTGACGACGCGTTCGCGGAACGTTCTTCCTTTTTGACTTCGCCTCGAGTTTGTCGGGAGTGCGCTGCTTCAAGCCCAAGTCGCCGCCTTCCTTTGATTCACGAACAACCGAAGTGGCAAACGGCAAATCAATGAAGTCGGGAATAAGGACACCGTCCAGTCGTTGGGCCGGCCTCTCCAGGTCAACGATCGATTTCACGACATCGCCGGCCGAGCCGGGCCGATCTTCGACTTTCTTCTCCAACAACTGATCGATCAACTTGATCAGCCCGGCCGGAGCTTTGGGATTCAATATCGCGATCGACGGATGCGGGTCGTACGTCAGCGCATGCATCACCGCCATCGTGCTTGTTCCACTGAACGGCAGTCGGCCTGTCACAAGCTCAAACAGCACGATGCCCAGACTGAACAGATCGGTCCGCTGGTCGACGGTGCGCCCGCTTGCCTGCTCGGGCGACATGTAGGCCGGTGTGCCGATGATCGCGCCGGAGTGCGTGATCTTCGCTTCATCGTCGGCATCACGCGCAAGGCCAAAATCGAGAATCTTCACGCGTCCCTTGGGCGATTCCAGCCAGATATTGGCCGGCTTGATGTCGCGATGCACCAGGCCCAAACTGTGCGCGGCCTGAAGTCCCTTGGCGATCTCCCGACCGATTCGCATGGATTGTGAAAGCGACATCGCCTTCTTCTTTTCGAAGTAGTCATCAAGCGATGCACCCTTCAGGAACTCCATGGCGATGAACGGGATATTGCGGTCCTCACCCACATGATGAATGGTGACGATATGATCGTGCTGAATCCTCGCGGCGACACGTGCCTCCCGCAGGAAACGCTCTCGCGCCTGCGTGCTCTTCGCGTACTTCGGCAGCATGATCTTCAGCGCGACGGGACGCAGCAGATTGATGTCTTCCGCCAGCAACACCATCCCCATGCCGCCGGCACCGAGTTTCTTCATGACGCGGAAGTGGCCCAGCCGGCCAAGTTCGCCTTCGCCCTCGGGTGGTGCGAACAGATGCGCGATGTTGATGCCGTCATCATCGACGATGGCACCCGAATTTGTGTGATCATCCTGACTGGATACAGTCCCCGGCGACGCCGCGGGCGGCGGGCCGACAACGGTATGATCGGGCTTGACCGGCTGCGACATGGCGAACTCTCAAAGGGAATCAGACCGTGGGAGTTTACTCGACTGCTGCCGGAAAGGGAAGTGTGAGCGCTTGACCAATCGCACCGCTGTGCGCTGATTCTTTTCGATTCCGCACAAGCTGGTGCTGTGTCAAAGCTAAAACTTCGTTTCGCATGCGTTCAGCCACTCGGAGCAGCCTTCGCATCGGATTACGTGCGATCCGTTTTCCCGTGTCGGGACTCACGATAAGATAACATCCGTGGCATGGGCTCGCGTGCGCGAATGACGTGTGGCGCACACACTCTTTCGGCAGCTTCGTTTGCGATGATCCTGAAGAGTTCATCCCCTCCTTTTTTCTGGGAACCCTACCGATGTTCACCGGGCTTGTCGAGGCGCTGGGCTACGTGACCGCCGTCGATGATGACGGCCACGGCGGCCTGCTTGAAGTGGCACACGCGCCCTGGAAGGGACAGCTTTCGATCGGGGAAAGCATAGCCGTCAACGGCGTCTGTCTCACAGTGGTCACGATCAACGATGATTGGTTCGGGTTTCAGATCGGGCCGGAGACGATTCTGAAAACAGATCTGGGTACCCTGCATTCCGGCCAGCGTGTCAATCTTGAACGGTCGTTGCGCGTCGGTGATCGGCTGGGCGGGCATTTTGTTCAGGGGCATGTCGATGGCGTCGGTCGGATTGCCGAACGGCAGTCGCAGGGTGAATGGGAAATGATCCGCTTCTCCTGCCCGGCAGCGTTGACCCGGTTGATGGTGCCGAAAGGCTCGATCGCGATCGACGGCATCAGCCTGACACTCGTTGAAGTCGATGCCGATTCATTCACCGTGATGCTGATTCCGCATACCCTGGCCCACACGTCGCTGGGGCACAAAACGGTCGGCGATGCGGTCAATCTCGAAGCGGACATGCTGGCCAAGCATGTTCAAAAGCTGCTGCAGGTCGACGCCATCAATCTCGAGATCTGATTGCCCACAATTCTTCGTTGAAAACTGGCTGCGTTCGTGGTTCGCGAGTATCTTTATCATCCATCTTCCACAACGCACTCGATGAGGATCTCTCCGATGGCAGTCAACGCTCCGTTGAATCGCAAGCTTCGCATGGGCCTGATCGGCGGCGGCCAAGGGGCCTTCATCGGCGCGGTGCATATGCGAGCGGCGGTGCTCGACAATCGGGCAGTGCTGGTGGCCGGGGCGCTCTCGTCCGATGCGGCCCGCTCGAAGGCATCGGCGGCTGACTACGACATTGCCCCGGCCCGCGCCTACGGCTCCTACAAGGAAATGGCCGAGGCCGAGGCGAAGTTGCCGCTCGGCGAACGGGTTGACTTTGTCAGTGTCGCCACGCCGAACCACACGCATTTCGAGATCGCGAAGACGTTCGCCGAAGCCGGCATCAACGTCCTGTGCGATAAGCCGCTGACGTTCGATCTGGCCCAGGCGGAGGAACTGGCGAAGGTGGTAGCGAAGACGGGCGTCGTCTTCGGCGTGACGCACAACTACACCGGCTACCCGCTGGTGCGGCAGGCCCGCGAAATGATCAAGGCCGGGGAACTCGGCGAGATCAACGCCATCCGGTCGAACTACATTCAGGGTTGGTTGCGCACCCGACTCGAGTCGGACAACCAGAAGCAGGCCGCGTGGCGGACCGACCCGAAGAAGTCCGGCATTGCCGGCTGCTTCGGCGACATCGGCACGCACGCCTACAACCTCGGCCGCTACATGACGGGGCTATTGCCCGATTCGATCTCATGTCATCTCAAGGCGTTTGTCGAAGGACGCGCTCTGGACGACTACGGCACCGCGGTCATCCGTTACACGAACGGCGCGCTCGGCACCGTCACCGCCTCGCAGATCTCGCATGGGCGGGAGAACGATGTGCGCATCGAAGTGGACGGCACGAAGGGCTCGCTGGAATGGCACCAGGAAGAGCCGAACAAAATGATCGTGCGTGCGAATGGCAAGCCGCACCAGATCTATACCCGGGCGGGTGGGCCGTATCTTTCCGCGCTGTCGGCTTCGTCATCACGCTTGCCGGCCGGCCATCCCGAAGCGTTCTTCGAGGCATTCGCCAATGTTTACACCGCTGTCTTTGACGACATCGTCAAGCGGACCGCCGGACAGAAGTTCGACGGTGCCGCCAGCATCTACCCGAACGTGGCCGACGGCGTGGACGGCATGAACTTCATCACCCAGTGCGTCGCCAGTTCACAGAAGGACGGCGCCTGGGTGTCGCTGAAGCATGAATTGAACCGATAGCCGCCTGCGGCGTCGCCATGGATGGAGTTGGCGTAGGGCGACGCCGTTAGCTCCTTCCATCACTTCGCCTTCACATCGTAACACCACACCGCGTCGTTCTCACGGATGTACAGTTTGCCATCGAGAACGACGGGGTGGGCCCAGCAGTTGCTGGTGCCGTTAGGGATCTTGAAACTGCTGACTTCGGAGCCGTCTTTCGGCTGCACGAGCGATACCCAACCGTTGGCATAACGGATGTAGAGCATTCCGTCGGCATAAGTGGGTGAGGCGGAACCGCTGCCTTTCGAGCGATCCTGCTTCGTCCATTTCACTTCACCGGTCTTGAAGTCGATCGCCCACGGCCGGCCGCTGTCGTCGCGATCACCGTAGACGATGTCGCCGACGTTGATGACCCCGCCGTGCTTGTTGTTCTGGTCCTTCTTCCAGTACTCTTCCTTGACATCGAACTTGCCGCCGGCGCTGCTGACCGTCACCAATGCCGCCCCGCGGCCGTACCCGGCCGACGCGAAAACTTGATTGCCTTTGACGATCGGCGTCGGGATGTTGGCCGTGTTGCCGCCGAAGCGATCTCTGTCTGTTCCGAAACGCCAAAGCAGTGCACCCTTCGCGGCGGAGAAAGAAGCCAGACCGTTCGACAGCAACTGGACGTACTGCCGAGTGCCGCCAATGTCGGCCACGACAATCGATGAATAGCCGGCCGATTCCCCGTTCGGGATGACGCCCTTCCAGATCACCGCGCCGGTCTTCTTGTCGAGAGCGACCATCGTGGCCTCGGGGCCACCGGGGGTGACGATCAGTTTGTTGGCATCGATCGTCGGCGATTCCGTGTAGTTCCAGCCGCCGGACCTGCCTTTGAAATCAGTCGGCAGGTTCTTCTTCCAGCGCACGCTGCCGTCCTTGACGTTCAGGCAGACGAGATCGCCAAATTGGCCGAGCGCGTAGACCGAATCGCCATCGACGGTCGGCGTGCAGCGCGGCCCGGCATAGTTGCCGCCGGACTTGCCGATCATGGTCTTCCAGATGATGCCGCCCTTCGCCCGATCGATGGCGAAGACGTGGCAGCCGTCCTTCAGGTCGCCCATGGTGAAGACGCGATCACCCGCGATGGCCATGCTGGAAAAGCCGATGCCGACCCCTTCCGTTTTCCACGCCTGGGGCGGGCCATCGGCGGGCCAGGACTTCAGCAGCCCTTTCTCTTCGGAAACCCCTGTCCGGTTCGGCCCGCGGAACTGCGGCCAATCGGCCGCGACAAGCGGAAGCGCAAGCAAGCTGACGGCAAGCGTCATTGAAGTGCGGAGGGACACGGAAACTCCTGAAGCTGAGTGCAGCGGATGGCGGGAAGTCATGATCATAGTCGCCATCACAACCCGATGCAACCGTCCACCCGCGAACCCGTTCCCCGTGGCGTGTGTCTTGACGGCGATGCGCCCGGTAATAACCTGATTAAGTCGAATTGCCGAGGTGGCGGAATTGGCAGACGCGCTAGCCTCAGGAGCTAGTCCTCGCAAGGGGGTGCAGGTTCAAGTCCTGTCCTCGGCATCTTTAATGCGGCTCAAGGGTTTGCGTCAACGACGCGGACCTTTGAGCCGCATTGCTTTCTGGACACATTGCTAAACACAACGGGGTAATGCTGCGTTCACACGGGCGAACGGGAGCGATCGTGGCTGCACTTCAGGAGCGATCGGCAAGCTACTGTAAGAACGAGGAACCGGCCTACGCCGCCGAGGTGCGCGCCCGACAGGAAAGACAATCGGTTCGCCGCGCTAAAGAGTTGGGCTTCGCCATCGTGCCTGATCCCGACGACGGGATCCCGATCAACGAACCAAGAGAGCGTGATGCAATAAGTCGCCCGACATCAATAAGGAGATGCAAAGGCCATAAGGCGATTGGGCGGGAAGCTGATAGCAGCCGACGATGCGGACGGACGAATCTTGGCCGATGTGCACCTTCAACACTCCTTTCACACCCACGCCTTTCACGGTCGTCAGCGTCACGAACACCCCGTCTTCGCCGACGGCCTTCTTCATCGCCTTTAACTCCGGACTGTCCGCCTTGGCGCCGAACGCTCGAAAGATCTGGATGTGCTGGTCGAACGTTTCGGCGCCGGGGATCCGGTCGCGGAGTTCGACCCTTGCACCTGGCTCGCCGAACCAGCGGTGCATCTCGTCGGCCGTCCCCAGGTATACATTCAACAGTCCGTCCTTGCCCGGCACTACGAACGGCGTGTCGGCCACCCCTTTAAGCTGCTCGACCTAGCCGTAGTTGATGATCTCTGCGAACCGCAAAGCGGCCTTCCGGATTCGCCGATCGCGCTGGTTCACAAGCCGAGCCCAAGTTTCCGTCGCATCTCCGGTGGTCAGGGTAAGCTTGTCCTCATCGAGCTTGTAACGGTACCGCAGTTGCTTGAGCCGGTAGTTGAATGCCCCCTTAGGCTCGTAGTAGTGCCAGAGCAGCAGTTCGTTCCCCTCGACGTAGAACGTGAGGCTCACCGGTAGGGTTTCTTTGCTCTTCTTCCATTCGCCGCATCGCGAGCCGTCGAATGTCAGACGCTGCTTGTAGCCGTCCGCTGCCGCGGGTTGGAGTTCCCACTCTCCCTTCAGGGCCGCGATGACCGTCGGCGTGTTGACGACTGCTTCGTCAGCCGCAACCCGGCACGTGGGGCTGGCGATGGAGATGATCGCCGCCACCAACGTCGTCAAGGGATACCGCATATCGGGCCTTCTATCTTGCCGCCGAACGTTGAAGCTCACCGGCCGCCAAAGGGACGACCGGCTGAGCAGGATCAAGGAACTTCACGGCGGTCCGGTGCAGATCCGCGTTCGGCCCGACCTCGCCGCCGCCACTCGCGGATGCGCTGGACCCAGCGGACTGCCAACCAGCAGACCACGACCGCTGACAGGGCGGCCGCAGCGGTCGCCGTTCCCCGCTCGCTCGACCGGGTGGCGAGAGCCAGCACCCCTGCCGCGGACATTGCCACGCCCCCTACGACCAAGGCGGTCAGGAGCACGAGGTCCCCAAGCCGTGGGCGTGTTAACGTGAAGGTTGCCGCATTCCCATCATCCAATCGCCGCGCACAAGGAGCCTGCCATGAACACGATGACTTCCACCGCCGACTTTATTCGGCGCCATCGATCTCGGCAAATACAAGAGTGCTACGTGCCTTGACCCATACTTCGCGGACCAGGCCGAGATCCGCTTTCGCTCGTTGAACACGTCCCACGAAAAGTTTGAGGAAACCGGCGAAGGCGAGATCGTGAAAGAGTAGCAGGCAGTTGAACGAAGAAGGGAGGATGTGCCCATACCAAACCAACAATGAAAAGCACCCACGGCTACCGACGCCGAACGGGGACGGCACGCGCCGACGCGAACGAAGATCACCTCGGCGGTTCGTCAGGCGAAATGGAAGTTCCTGTGGTGGTGTCTCTTGCGTGGCCACCGCACCGGGGCTGACCGTCTCACACGACCGCGCCGAACAAGGCCCCCACGCCTGCGGTCAGCGCCATCGCGAGCGCGCCCCAGAATGCGACCCGTACAGCGCCTCGCGTCGCGCCCGCGCCGCCGGCGGACGCAGCCAACCCGCCCAACAGAGCGAGGAACATTAGCGACGTTCCGGCGACGACGGGGATGAGATACGCCCTAGGAACGGTGACGACGACCAGCAGTGGCATGGCCGCCCCCACCGCGAACGTCCCCGCCGAGGCCAGCGCCGCCTGCACCGGCCGTGCACTCAGGGCATCCGTGATCCCGAGTTCATCGCGGGCGTGGGCGGCCAGCGCGCCGTTGGCCGTCAACTGCTCAGCGACCTGTTTTGCGAGCGAAGGATCGAGGCCACGCTTGACGTAGATCGCGGTCAGTTCCGCGAGCTCCGCCACGGCGTCGTCGGCAAGCTCCTTCCGTTCGCGTTCGATGTCGGCCCGTTCGGTATCGGACTGCGAACTGACCGAGACATACTCGCCAGCGGCCATCGACATGGCCCCCGCAACCAAGCCCGCGACTCCAGTAACCAAGATGTCGTGGCCCGTCGCGTGCGCTG
>JBBQII010000138.1:0-8047 GCA_038324795.1 Gemmatales bacterium | reverse complement strand
CGACCGCGCAAGCTGGCCCGCTACATGAACGGGCTAACCGGCCAATCAATCGCGATGGTTGGGCATCAACCCGATCTGAGTCTGTACGCGGGGTGGTTGCTCGGCGACAAGATGATCCCGATCGCGTTCGCCAAGGGCGGGGCGGCGTTGATCCGCATTGATGGCACGTTCGGAAAGGCGGCAGGCACACTGGTTTGGCTGGTGACCCCTGCCTGGGCAGTGGAGTAAGGGGCCATGCAAGCCCGGTTTTCTGCGCAGTCGCTCATCGCCACCGCCAGGGCGTCATTTCCGGAATTTCTTGAGAACAGTCCCGAGAAATTGCAGATGGCCTTCTGGTCAATCGCTGAAGGCGATCTGGATTCTTCAACGGGCCGACGGCAACCAATGCCGCAATAGGGCTGCGGGTTCCGCCATCACGCCAGCAATTCGCCGATCGGCCCCGTTTGATCGATGTCCTTCAGTCCCGGGTCGGCGACGCCGAACTTGTCGCGCGGCTTGCCGGCTGCGTGCAGCAATGTGCAGTACAAGTTCGCCATCGTACGGTGCGTCTTCGCCTGGTACTTCGGGAAGACGATGTACCGGTTGCTCTTCAGCTTGCCGCCGAGGTTGCCCAGCAGCACGACGGGCCATTCGTGCAGGCTGGGGTGATGGCCTTCGCCTGAATCGCTGAGGTAGACGATCAGGGTATTGTCGAGCATCGTGCCATTCCCTTCTTTGACGGCATCGAGCTTTTTTGCCAGACCGGCAATGAGCTTCGTATGAAACTGGCGCAGTTCGACGAAGCAGTCCTCCGATGAAGCCCGGCCATTGGCGTTGCCGTGGCCGATGCCGTGCAGGTCGGGGATGTTGAACTCGGGGAACTTGCCGAACTGCTGCCCGCCGCCGCCCGACGAAATCGTCATCACGTTCGTAAGCCCTGCGATCAGCGCCGCGGCCCCGATCTCGAACTGCGCTTCGAGAATCAGGCTCGATACGCTTGTCGTCTGTTTCTCACCCAGTTTCGGGAGGTTGCGCTTCAAGTCGTCCGCCTTGGCCAGCAACTCGTTCTGCCTGCCGTGCAATGACTCGAAGGCCTGCAGGTACTGATCAAACTTCGCCTTCTCCTCGCTTGCCAGTGCATCGCGTGAGCGTTTGACATCGTCGGCCATGAAATCCAGCAGGTTGGTTCGCCGGTCAAACTCCTTTCGGCCCAGGCCCTCGGCCACGCTGCCGAACAGCGACTTGTACGCCATGTCCGGCGAGCAGACGATCGGGATCGCCTTGCCGGGGCCCGCTGCCGAGACCCTGTAGTTCATGGGGCCTTCGCCGCCATTGAGGCCGATGGCGACATGCGGGAAGATGCCGGGCAATGCCTCGCTGATGGCGGAGTCGATCGTCTGTCCCATCGGCCCTTTGTTGGCAGGATAGCTGCCCAGCGCCCCGTGATTGGCCGAATGGTCGCTGACCGCGATCCGGCCCGACAGACCTTGAATCAACGACAATCGGTCCTTGAACGGCGTCAGCGGATCGAGCGCCTTATGAAGCGTGCGGTCCTTCAGGCTGACTTCTTCGATCATGTCGTTGATCAGCTTGCCGTGTTTCGGCCGTTCACAGCCCGAGGGAACCAGATGGTTCGGGTTCATGCCGTTGCTCTGCACAACGAACACCATGCGCTTGCGAGCAACAATCGAGGCGTCGCCGGCCGCGTGGGCAACGCACTGGCTCAGCAGCGAGTTGATCAGTAGTGAACCGCTGCCGAGGGCCATCCCCTTCAGCATGTCGCGACGGGTGGTCTGGTAATTCATGGCTTAACTCCGTTCACCGCGACGGCGGCAGGGGTGCGATAGAGGAATGAATCGGAAGAGAGCAGGGCGACGACAAGCGCCTTGAAGCTGCCGCCGCTTTCGACGTAGGCCTTGTCGGCGGCCTGGAGTGTGAGGGCGTCGCCGAGCGTTTCATTCCGGCCCAGGAAGAACCGGAACGCATGGCGGATGAAGACCTGCCGGGCGCGATCGGAGTTCGCGATCTTCGTGATCATCTGTCGCGGGTCGGCGTAGTCGCCGTCGAGTGCAGGGACGCCGCTGTCGGCAATCTTCCCGGCGGTCGAAAGCGGGATCTGCATGTCGATCGGGCCGAGCGGCTTACCCTTCTTGTCGACGTTCTTTTCAGTCGCTTCGACATCGCGGACGGTCTCCGTTTTGCGATAGCGGCCGTAGTGGTCGAACTGTTCGAACGGCAGGCCCAGGTCATCCATGCGTTGATGACACTTCCAGCAACTGGCATCCCGCGTGACGGTCAGCCGATCACGAAAGCCGCGATGCGGGTCGTCGGGCACCTGGGCGACCACGCCGATCGGCAGATCGGGGACCGTGCCGCCCAGCAGCCGTTCGCGGATCCACCGGCCGCGACGCACCGGGTCGTTGTCGAAGTTGGTGCTGAACGCGACCAGCCAGCTCGGCTGCATCAGGATGCCGATGCGGGTATCCTTCGGCAGCGGGGCAGGCTGCGGCGTCGGCCATTCAACGAAACCGTAGACCTGATCGACACCGCCCAGCCATTCCGGCTTGTCCTTGCCATTCCCCTTCGGAATCACGTCTGCGGGGACCGGTTCATCCTTGCGAGTCATCTTGTTCTGCTTGGTCGAGTAGTTGACGAACGAATTGGAAGTCGTCAGCAGTTCGCGGAAGACATCCTTATCCGCGGCGAGGATGCTCTTTACCAGTTCGTCTGTATCGCGGACGAGAATCCACGGTACATGCTTGATCCGGTCGGTCGGCTTTTCCTTGAAGACATCCCCTGCCCGGTCGTACTCGAAGTACTCGTGAAAGAAACGAAGGAGACGTGTTTTGTCCGCTTTCGGGTCGTCGATCATGCGGCGAAGCTGTGCCGCCACCTGGTCGCGGGTGGCCAACTCCCCCTTGCCTGCCGCCTGAAACAGGCCGCCGTCGCGGCGGTCACCCAGTGAGAGGCTCAGTGCCCGTGCCAGGTCATTCGGTGCGATCAACTGCCGGTTGCCATCTGCTTTACCGCCGCCGGTTTCGTGTCGGAACATGGCGTCAGTCTTCAGAAGCACCGCTTTGAGGACTGTCCTCAGCGCGTCCGGGGCATCATCTGCCGAGACGCACTTGTCGTACAGGCCCAGATAACGCTCAAGTTCAGCGGCTTCGGGTGCCCGGCCGATCGCAATCCGGAACTGCAGGGCGATTGCCGATTGAATCTGCGGGCGGGTCGGCCTTGCCTTGGGATCCATCAGTTTGACGAATTCGCCAACGGAGTCGTTCTTTCCCCTCGGTACGCCGTCCTTGATTTCATGCGCGGTCTGCTTGTTGACAATTGCTTCCGCATTGCGGAGCAGCACTTCCGTACTGGGCTCATCAATTGTGTAGAGGCCCGCAAAGTCCTTGATCCCGCGTTCCTGAATCTTGGTGAACGGCTGAACCAGGCCCGGCAGGTTGCCGCGGCCGATCTCACGCGCCAGGCCCAAGTACCCCTCGGGGCTTAGCCGCCAGACGCGTGAGGGTGCAGCGGCCTCACCAGTGGCTGGCGTGCCGAAGAGCAGCTCGTGCGGCACCAGGTTGCCCTGATTGGGCAGTTTTGCCGCCTGGCCACCCGTCTGAGCGGCCGCGAAGGCGACCAACGCCCGCGCTTTCGCGGAATCGAGCTTCGGCTCTTTAGGAGGCGGCATCAGCCCGTCACGCACCTGATCGCGCACTGCCATCCAGCGTTCGACATCTTTGCCCGCTTCGAGCTTCAGATCATCGAGACGCACATCCCCGGCCTGCTTGGTGGGCCCGTGGCACTTGGTGCAGTGGCTTTTCAGGAGCAAAGCAATTTCGTCGCGATACGGATCCGCGGCGTTCGCCAGGCTGCCGACGAGGAAGATTCCCAGCACGATTCGATTCACGTCGCGTTCTCCCCGAAAGGTTGGCTCCATGAAAAGGCGGCTGGCAGGTGTGATTAGGCAAAAAACGGCGAACAAATGCGGGCGGGGTGGCCCGATGGTATGGTAGTCCGGTTGCTCCGCTACCGGAACGGTACCAGCAAATGAGGCAGAGTTCAGGCGAGAGACGTTTGCCAACATGATTGCGGAGCAACCGGGCTACCAGTCCTCACGCCACCGGCACCGCCTCTTGCGGGATGTGGTCGGTCGGCTTCAGCCGCGGGTGGAGTGTCCGCATCACGACGCGGTTAATCACTTGCAGGAAGGCCATGGCGCTGGCGCAGATGACGTTCGTATCAACGCCACGGCCGCTGATCTTGCGGCCGTCCAGTTCCACTTCGACGAGCGCTTCGCCTTGGGCATCAAGGCCGCCGGTGACACTGCGGACGCGGTAATCGGTCACCTTCAGTTCCACTCCGGTCGCGCGCTGGATCGACTTCAGTACCGCGTCCACGGGGCCGTCGCCGACGGCCGGCTCGCAGACCACGCGGCCTTCAACATGCTTGAGCGTCACCGAAGCCGTCGGCGGCACGCCGGAACTGGCGGAGCAGGTGAAGTTCAGCAGCGTCCATACGTCGCCGCTCGTCGTGTGCAACTGGTTGTCGATCAGGGCTTCGATGTCCGCGTCGTAGATGTTCTTCTTGCGGTCGGCCAGCACCTTGAACGCTTCAAAGACTCGCTGGAACTGTTCCTCGTCCACGCGATAGCCCAGGTCGTTGATGCGCTGCTTGAGCGCATGTCGGCCGCTGTGCTTGCCGAGCACAAGCTCTGTACGAGGGATGCCGACGTCCTCCGGCTTCATGATCTCGTAGGTGCTGCGTTCCTTCAGCATGCCGTCCTGGTGGATGCCGGCCTCGTGGGCGAAGGCGTTCTGGCCGACGATCGCCTTATTCCGCTGCACCTGCATGCCGGTGACGGCGATCAGCTTGCGGCTGGTCGGGTAGAGCAGGCGCGTGTTGATGCCGGTCTGCAGGTTGTAGAAGTCGCTGCGGGTCCGCAGTGCCATCACGACTTCTTCAAGGGCGCAGTTGCCCGCGCGCTCGCCGATGCCGTTGATGGTGCATTCGACCTGTCGCGCTCCTTCCATGATCGCCGCCAGGGTATTCGCGACGGCCAAACCCAGGTCGTCGTGACAATGCACGCTGAAAACGACCTTGTCGGCCCCGCGGACGTTCGTGCGCAGGTACCGGATCACGTCGGCATAGTGCGACGGGACGGCATAGCCGACGGTGTCGGGGATGTTCAGCGTGGTGGCCCCGGCCTCGATCGCCTTTTCAACAACTTCCGCGAGGAAATCGAGTTCCGTGCGCGCGGCGTCCTCGGGGGAGAACTCGACATCCTCGACGAAGCCGCGGGCGCGGGCAACTCCCTCGGCAGTCTTCTTCAGGATGTCTTCGCGGGTCATGCGCAGTTTGAATTCGCGATGGATGGCGCTTGTGGCCAGAAACACATGGATGCGGGCGCGGGTGGCGTTCTTCAACGCCTCGGCCGCTCGGTCGATGTCGGTCGCGTTGCAACGGGCCAGCCCGCAGATGATCGGCCCCTGAACGGTGCGTGCGATCGCCTGAACTGACTCGAAGTCGCCCGGCGAGGCAATCGGGAAACCGGCCTCGATGACGTCAACCCCCAGGTCGCTCAGTGCCCGGGCCATCTCAAGCTTTTCACCCAGGTTCATGCTGCAGCCAGGCGACTGTTCGCCGTCGCGCAGGGTGGTGTCGAAGATGATGACGCGGTTCGGGTCGGCAACAGGGGGCATGGCCAGTCTCCTCATTCAACAAAAAAAGCCCTGGAACTTCGCTGGAAGTGCCAGGGCCGCAGGTGGTTGATTTGTTGATCTACCGATGCAGTTTCCCGGACTTCTCCCCGAGGGGAAGCTCAATAATAAGGCCCGGAAGTCGCAGGTTCAGGATCATTGTGCTGTCAGTGTAGTCGGGCGAAGGGGGTGAATCAATTGCAAACCGTTGAGTTGCGTTTCGACTTCACCAGAACGGGATGCACATCATGTCCGCGGAATCAACAGTTGGCACCAGCCGAGGTTTAATTGCGTCGAGGTGCTGTTGGGCATCGAGAAGTAATCGGTATGCAGCGAATAGACGACGAAGCGCCCTTTCTTCTCCTGCCGTACCAGCCCCGCCGAGCGGAGCACGCCCAGGTGATGCGAGACGTTGACGATCTTGACTTCGAGCAGATTGGCGAGTTCGGTTACGTTCTTGGATCCATCCCACAGACACTCAATGATGCGGATCCGATTCGGCTCCGCGATCGCTTGCAGCAAGTCCGCACATTTCTTCACTTGCACTTTGTCACTCATGCCGATTGAGACCCTGGTAATTGAAACAGTCGTGGACGACACGCCGACGCGCGCTCTGTTCCGGAAGAGTTCGCGACTATCCGACGCTTGCACTACTCTTTGTAGTCAAGCAGTTTTATAAGTACCGGACCGTGGGACAAGGGCAGGGCGTTGGATGGGGGAATTCACGTGCAGGCGTAATGGCCGGCGCGACGCAAGATGTTGACAGGGAATAAGTTGATTATTGTCAAATGAACGAGAAAATGTGATGCCGTCGCTTGGGGCGTTGTCAGCGGCTCTCACTCGTTCAGCGGCATCCATTCAAGAATGTCAAAGCGTGAATGCGGCGATGTCGATGATCGACCGGCCAGCTCTGCGTAAGCTTCCCGGCAGTGGTCGAGCATGCCGTCGAGGTGTTTGGCGGAGAGGTACCCCTGCTCGCGGCAGACCATGATGTCGCTGGTTTGACCGACGGTCTGCAGGATCTTGATCGACGGCAGCGCCTCGCGGATCTCCTCCGACAGTGCCCCGCCAGCGTCGGTGCCGGGGACGATCAGGAAACCGGTCTGGTCGCGAAGGTCGCCCTGCACCAACGGGCGGGCACGTTCCCAGCACTTCTGTACCAGCAAGACGATGTTGGCCCGCTTGCCCCCGGCGACGAACTCCCCCTCTGACACGTCAGCGATGTCCAGGATCTTGTTCAGGTAAGCCGCGGTCTGGTCGATCAGCGGGCCGGCGAGCTGGCCCATCAGGTCGCCGGCCTTCTGGCACATCGCGTAGAGTCCGCCCAGTGGTGACAACACCAGTGACTGCAGCACTTGTTCCAATCGGTTCCACTGCTCGGCAGCGATGTTCATGACGAAACGAGCCGCCGCCCACTCGATATCGCTTTCACCGAACGGCAGGAGCACCTGGTCGCTGCCTTTTGTCGATACGGAGGCCAATGCCGTACCGAAGGACGACGACGGCAGCAGCCCCGGGTGGCTGCCGCTGTGACTGCCGGCGGCGTCCGGTTCCATGATGCGTTCAAGATGCGCAAGCCGCTGACGGCAGAACGTCAGGTCGCGCATCCTCTCTTCAAGACCGGTATGAATGAGGCGGAACAACCGGGCGGTCGCGCCGACGACCTGCTCGCGCAGGCGTGCTTTGCCGTATTCACCCAACGCGGCATGCAGCGAACGCAGGTTCTTCGCGGTGCGGTTGCCGAACAGGCGGAACCCGGCCCCGTTGATGCACACTTCGTGCAGGGCCTTCACTTCGCTCCAGGCATTTGACGACTTTGTCGACATCTCAGAGATCCGGCGGGCTACGGAATCGGCCTGGTGGCTGCAGAACTGTCCCATTCGGTAGAGTGCCGCTTCGGTGGCGGCGATGCGCTTGCCGGGCGATTCCATCAACTGAATCGCATACTCGTTGAGCTTACCCGCGAACTCGTTGGCGAGATCAACGACTGATTGATTGAGCGCCCGCGTCACCTTGGCATGAAGGTACGACGAGCCACCGCTTTCCTCACCCGAGGAGCCGACAAACGCCACCATCCGGTCGACGGCAGTCTTCGCCCAGACCGAGGCATCGTCCCCAACACCTGGCAGTTCGCCTTCCAGTTCGGCGAGCAGGTCGGCCAGCATCTCCTGAAAGCTGGGCCCGCCGGCGGTGGCCGCTCTGTCAAGCTTCGCGGTCAGCGCGTCCGGTTGCAGGGCAGGGGTGATCTGTAATTTGCCGACCAGGTCGTCGACCGGCTTGTACGAATGCAACGGCCCCGCTTCCTGCCATTCCAGCAGCAGTCGCTGGCACATCAGCCGGTCGGCCTAAAGCATCATCAACCCGCGCGGGAACCA
>JBBQII010000137.1:0-8052 GCA_038324795.1 Gemmatales bacterium | reverse complement strand
AAGGAGCCAGAACGCCACCGGGGCGGGCAAACGCTTGGTTTGCCCGCCCCGGTGTGTGTTTCACTTTGAAGCAGGTTCAACGGCCTTTGGCGTCCTTCACCTTCAGCAGTTCGGGGACCTTGGCGCTGCCGCCGGTGCCAGTGTTGGCCTTGCCGGTGGGTTGCGTCACCACGCCGGAGAGGTACCAGCAGCCACCGACGAGCAAGGCCACCGACGCGGCCAGCGACAGCTTGCTGCCGACCGTGCGTGACCGGCTGATCGGCCGGACCGGCATCGGCGCGTTTGAGCGCGCCGGCGGGAACGGTGTCGGCACTTGTGCCTTGTAGAACTGCGAAAGCAGACCATCGATCTGCTGATCGCCGACATTGGAGAGAGAGGTATTCATGGCAGTGTCTGCATTCCCAAGGCGGTCAACCGGTCGGCCAGTCGCTGTCGCGCCCGGCTCAACCGCATATGGACCGCGGTCGCGTTGATGCCCAGGATCTCCGCAATCTGCTGGGCGTCGTAATCCAAGGCGTAACGAAAAGTCAGGATATCCCGGTCGCCGGGGGGCAGCTCTTCGAGCAGCGCCCGCATCCGGGCGAATGCTTCCTGACGTTCCAGCAACTCCAGGGGTTGCAATTGTTTTGACTGCACTCCGTCCATCACCTGCGACGGGGTCGTCCCATTCCGCCGAAAGGAACTCTTCGCATAATCCTCGGCCAAGTTGCGGGCCACCCGCATCAACCATGCCCGCGGATTCTGTATCTCTTCGCCGACTTCCCACTGTTTCCACAGGCGCATGAACGCTTCCTGGGCGATGTCGAGGGCCATGTCGGCGTCCATCCAGCGGGCGTAGGCCATGGCCCACACCTCGCGACTATGGCGTGCGTACAGCTCCTCGAAATCGGCTTGCCGTGGATCAGTCGCAGGCGGTTTCGGCTTCATACCCGCTCGTGACACCCGGCCCCGGATAGCAGGGACCGGTCTTGCGACAGTCGGCTCACACGAATTGACGAGGCAGCCGACGTGAGTTAACGCCTATTTCCCGACGATTCAACCGCACCCGGCGATTGCTCACCGAATCTACGCGGAACCTGAATGCTGGGGCCGTCCAAGTTATCTATTTTGCCTGTCCGGTAGGTTGATTATATGGTTTCGAGTCTGCGTAGCCCCCGGCTTGCCTGTGGGTCGGCAAGAAAACCCCCTGACAAGCCCGGGGCAATGCGGATGGGGAGTCGTCCAAAATTCGTGGCTCCAGCCTATTGCGGCGGCCGATGGCCTACTTTATGATCTACATTCTTCCCTGCCTTTAGCTGCCCTCCGCTCCTTCCTACCTTCGGGAGCCGTGCCGATGATTCGTTTCACCGATCCGCGACTGGGCCGACGTGATTTCCTGCGTGTAGGCAGCCTTGCCTTGGGCGGACTGTCGCTGCCGTCGTTCCTGCGCGCCAACGATGCCGCGGGCGGCGACCTGCTGCGGGACAAGTCGGTTGTGTTCCTGTTCATGCACGGCGGCCCCAGCCAGATGGAGACGTTCGACCCGCACATGAGCGCCCCGGCTGAGATCCGCAGCGTCACGGGCGAGATCAAGACCGCCCTGCCCGGCATCACCTTCGGCTCGTCGTTTCCCAAGTTGGCCGAGCGGGCCAACCGGCTGGCAATCGTCCGGTCGTTCGTGCCCGGCGACGCCAATCACGACATCAAGACAATCGTCGGCAAGGATACCTTCGGGGCCAACATCGGCAGTGCCTTCGCGCGCGTGGCCGGCACCAATCACCCGACCACGGGGTTGCCGACCAACATTGCCTTGTTCCCGCGCGCGGTCGACCCGGCCGCGCAGGATGCGGTCATGAAGTTCGGCCGATTCGACGCGGCCGGTCCGTTCGGCCAGTCCAACTCGCCGTTCATGCCCGGCTCGGGCGGGTCGCTGCAGCAGAACATGAAACTCGCCCTGCCGATGGCGCGGCTCGACGATCGACAACTATTGCTCGGCCAGCTCGACACGATGAAACGGCAGCTCGACGCTGCCGAGCGTGAAGGGATCGACGGCGAGCGATCGAAAGCGTTGCGCATCCTGGCAGGCGGCATCGGCGATGCGTTCGATCTGTCGAAGGAGGATCCGAAAACGATCGGCCGCTACGACACGGCCCCGCTTGTTCGGCCTGACCAGATCGACAAGAAGTGGAACAACTACAACAACTACTGCGACAACGCAAAGACACTGGGCAAGCTGATGCTGTTGGCCCGGCGGCTTTGCGAGCGCGGTGCCGGGTTCGTGACGGTCACCACCAACTTCGTCTGGGACATGCACGCGGACAAGAACAACGCGACGATCGAAGAAGGCATGCGCTACATGGCCCCGCCGTTCGACTATGCCGTCAGCGCGTTTCTCGATGACTTGGAAGCACGGGGGCTGAGCGACAAGATACTGCTGGTCTGCTGCGGGGAAATGGGTCGGACGCCGAAGATCAACAAGAACGGCGGGCGTGACCACTGGGGCAATCTCGGGCCGCTCATGCTGGCCGGCGGCGGCTTGAAGATGGGCCAGGTGATCGGCCAGTCCGCCCGCGATGGCGGCACCCCGAACAGCGACCCGATCCGCATCCGGCACTTGGTCGGCACCATCATGAACACGCTGTTCGATGTTGGCAAGCTGCGTGTTCAGCGCAACGTCCCGCGGGAAATCCTGCAGATGGGCGAATGGGACGCCGTGCCGGGTCTCCTTTAATGACGGTCAAGCTGCGAATGCCGCTCTGTTCCATCATCACGAAAAAGACATAGCCACGGATGAAACACGGATCGAACACGGATAAGACGGGCTGGCTCCCGCTGCCGCAAACGGCGGACTACAAAGTCCGCTGTCGTCTTCGTTACCGAAACTCTTGCTTTATCCGTGTTCCATCCGTGGCCATGCCTTTCTGCTTGCCTGCTACGAGCGAATGCCATTCACAGCGAGAACGCCCTTATCCCGCTTTTGACCTCCACGACCCGCACGGAATTTGGCCTCGCCCTTTCCGCGCGGGAATGTATCATCTCATGCGGTTGTGACTCTCCCGATCATTCCAACGGTTGCGCGAACGCGGCCAGCATTCCGGTCCCAATTGAAGGGATCGGAATCCGCGAAGTATGGACACTTCGGGGCAATGGCCGATGTATAATGGAAAGTGCAGTGACCTCTGATTGCCGCAGATGCCGCCCGCATGTGTGAAGGTGATGACCGATCCGAGTGCAGCTTCCTGTCGCGGGCTTTCCGCCCGTCGGATCGTGTCCCGCTGAGTCATTCAGGCGACCCGTGCCGCAAACGCGCGACACCATCGAGGAGGGCCTGACGTGCCGGATTCGCTATCGTTCGACGATTCTGATGACAGTTACACCGGGTCCGCCGCTTCCAGTGTCGTGACCCGCCGTCGGCTGCAAAGCGGTCTCGAGTCGCTTGACGGCGACCAATGCCTGGAAATATACCGCCTGATGGTTCGCACGCGCGCCCTCGAAGAGCGCACCATCAAGATGAGCAAGTCGGGCGAAGGCTTCTTCTGGGTCGGCGGCCCGGGTGAAGAAGCGTTCAATGTCTGCCTTGGCCTGCAGGTCCTCCGTGGTCGGGGTCCCGCCTACGACTACCTCCATCTGCACTACCGCAATGCCGGCATCATGGTCGCGCTCGGCATGCCGATGCTCGATCATGTCCGCCAGATGGCCATGACCGCCACCGACCGCCATTCACGCGGCCGCAACTTCGTCGGCCATTATTCGATGCCCGAGTGGAACGTGTTGCCGGTGACCTCGGTCATCGAAGTGCAGTACACGATGGCCCCCGGCACTGCCCTGATGCAGAAACGGCAGGGTGGCGAAGGCGTCTCGATCGTCATCGGCGGCGACGCCGGCACGGCCGAGGGCGACTTCACTTCGTGCATGATCTGGAGCACGCGGCCAGGCAACGAACTGCCGGTCTTCATGACCGTCACCAACAACGGTTACGGCATCTCGACGCCGGCCCGCACCCAGCACGGCGAACGCCGCATCTCCGATCGCGGCGAAGTCTTCGGCATCCCCGGCGAGACGGTCGACGGCAACGACGTGGTCGCAGTGTGGCATGCGATCGAACGCGGCATGGACGTTTGCCGCCGGCAACGCAAGCCTTACCTGCTGGAGGCTAAGGTCTCCCGCCTGCACGGACATTCGTCATCGAGCGGTGCCGCCCGCGTCGGCGGCGAGGCGGACTGTTTGAAGACATTCGAGAAAAAGCTCGTCACCGCCGGCATCATCCACCGCGAACTGGCAGAGATGATCCACCACGACGCCCACGAAGAAGCCGACCAGGCCGTCGAACAGGCGATGCGCGAACCTCGCCCCACTGCCGAGGACGTGGAACGCTTCACGTTCGCTCCGAGCACGGTGGATGCGGTTTACCCGAACGATTACACGGGGTTGCCGCAGTAAAGCCGATTAGAAGGACAACACGATGACAGCCAAAGAGATGGTTTACGATCGGTTGCAACGAATCCCGGATAACGCAACACTCGAAGATATTCGTGGCGATGTCGAGACGATGATCGCCGTTCAAAAGGGGATGGATGACGTTCGCGCTGGTCGAATTTATTCTCAAGAGCAAGTTGACGAGATGACCAAGTCATGGATTACCGAAGCGAGTGGACAGCCGGTGCTTTAAGGAAGTATCGCACGATTCTCGCTCGTATTGCCGAGTTGGATCCGGTTGCCGCATCACGCCTGAACTCAGCGATCGGGAAGAAACTCGCACTACTTCGAACATTTCCGCTTCTGGCTGAATTGTTTCAACGAGTCGCGGAAGGCGATATCCGCGAAGCCCAAGTTGGCAACTACCGGGTTTTCTACCTGGTGATCTCAGATGATGCGTTGATTAAGATCCTTCGGATACAACATGCGAGCATGGACGAACGCTATTTCGAGAACTGATTTCCCGCCGAGCTTATTGCACACCTTTCGGTTCGTTTTGAAGCCCGTATTTGGCAGACACAGGCGGAGACAACTCACATAGGGATACAACGATGACTGCCAAACATCTGATCCTCGATGTTCTTCAACGAATTCCAGACACAGCGTCTTTGGAGCAGATCCCCGACAGTGTCGTGGTCATGATCGCAAATGAAGAAGGTATGAAATACGTCCGCGCGGGTCGGATTCACTGTAACAAATACCTGGAGTAACCCGCCATCGCCACGCTTGTTCAAGCCGTTCGGCTCGCTCTGCACTATGGCGAGACGCACCTGGGTGTGACTGACATCTTCGGCGAGGATGTCGGTCCGCCGTTGGGGGGCGTGTTCACGGCCACGCAGGGGCTCAAGACCGCGTGGAACTCGCCGCTGGACGAACGCGGCATCGTCGGCACGGCGATGGGGATCGCGTATGCCGGCGGACGGCCGATCTTCGAGATTCAATTCTGCGACTACGCATTCAACATGATCGATCTGTTGAAAGTGGCCGGCAATCAGCGGTGGGCCAGTGCCGGGACCTTCGAAATGCCGATCGTCATGATGACGCCGACCGGCAGCGGCATCCGCGGCAGCATGTACCATTCGCACTCGTACGAAAGCTGGGCCACGCGATTGCCGGGTTGGAAAGTGGTGATGCCCAGCAATTCGCTCGACGCCTACGGCCTCATGCTCTCCGCCATTGTCGACCCGAACCCGGTGATGGTGCTGCTGCCGAAAGCCCTGCTGCGTGTCCGCGGCGATCGGCTGATTCCGGGCGAGCCCGCCGATGAAGAGGAATTGAAACGCCGAATCGATGCCCCTCTCGGCGATCGCCGCAAGTGGGAGCCCGATTGGCCCGACGTGCAGGCCTACTTCGTCCCGCTCGGCAAGGCGGAACTTGTCCGCGAGGGTACATCGGCCACCATCATCAGTTACGGCCGGACGCTGCCGCTGTGCGTGCAGGCGGCCGATGAAGTTCAGAAAACCGACGGCCACACCTGCGATGTTCTCGACCTGCGCAGCCTGTTCCCGTACGACTGGCAGGCGATCCGCCAAAGCGTGTCGAAGACCGGGCGCGTGCTGATCGTCAACGAGGATACCGAGGTGACCAACTTCGGCGAGCACCTACTGCGGCGCGTCGTCGAGGAGCATTTCTACGACTTGCTGGTGAAGCCCCGGATCCTGCAGGGCAAGCATGTGCCGGGCATCGGGCTGAATCAGGTGTACGAAACGAACACGGTTCCGCAAACTAACCAGGTTCGCGAGGCGATCGCTTCGCTGTTGAAGGACCCGGCCTAGCCGCTTGCGGCACCGCCCTGGTGAGCACCCTATGGATTTCCCCCTCCCGGAACTTGGCGAAGGCGTATACGAGGCTGAACTCGTCCGCTGGCATGTCAAGCCCGGTGACGCGATCAAACGCGGCCAGAACCTGATCGAAGTGATGACCGATAAGGCCACCATGGATGTCCCCGCGCCGTTCTCGGGGACGATCAATTCCATCGTCGGCGAAGTCGGCCAGCGCCTGAAAGTAGGCGACATGATCCTCGCCTACTCCCCGGCCGGTTCAACCGAAATTGCCCCGGCCACGAAGAAAGCCGAGCCCGTCGCCGCGGCCGTGGCGACTGTTGCCGCACCGGTCAACGGGCACACCACCGCACCGACCGGCAAAGCCGCCCCGGCAGCCGCTCCTTCCGTACGGCACCTGGCCCGCAAGCTGGGCATCGACCTCGCGCAGATCGCCGGGACCGGGCCCAACGGCCGCATCCTGATCGACGATCTCACGCGGCAGATCAGTCACGCGCCCACCCAGGCGCCGGCCAATAAGAAGGAAGCCGCACTCGCTCTCGACTTCGGCATCGCCGGCACGCGCGTCCGTCTGCAGGGCCTGCGACGGAAGATTGCCGAGCACCTCGTCGACGCCTGCCGGAGGATCCCGCACTATTCGTACATCGACGAATGCGAGGTCACCGAGATGGTGAAGCTGCGTTCCTCGCTGCGCGAACCGTGTGCCGCACGCGGGATGAAACTGACGTACCTGTCGTTCTTCATCAAGGCAGTCTCGTATGCGCTCAAGGAAATCCCGATCGTCAACAGTTCGCTGGATGAAGCAACGCAGGAGATCGTGCTGCACGACCATTACCACGTCGGCATTGCAGTGGCCACGCCCAATGGGCTGGTCGTGCCCGTGATTCACGATGCGGACAAGAAGGACATCTTCACCATCGCAGGCGAAGTCGATCGCCTGGCCCACGATGCCAAAGGCGGCAAGGTGAAGCTCGACGACCTGCGCGGCGGCACCTTCACCGTGACGTCGATCGGCAACATCGGCGGCCTGGTGTCGACCCCGATCGTCAACCACCCCGAAGTCGCCATCATGGGCGTCGGCAAAGTGGTCACACGTCCGGTTTACGACGCAGCCGGCAACCTCCGCCCGGCCGACATGATCTATCTCAGCTTCTCCTTCGATCATCGCGTCGTCGATGGCGCCGTCGGCGCCGCCTTCGGCAACGCGGTAACAAAGCACCTGAAGAACCCCGCAACGCTGTTGTTGCCGGAGCGGTTGAAGTAGGGTAGGATTGTCTCCATGATCACTTCCGACTCAAACGGCGTCTCTCTTCTGGAACCGATGACGACGGAGCAATTCCTCGCTCTGCCCGATGATGGCATCGAACGCGACCTGATCCGGGGGCAGATCAAGGAGTGGGATCGAAGCATGTCACGACGCGGCCGCCGCCATACCCGCACCGAAGCTCGTCTCGCAACACTATTGTCGAATTGGAACGCCTTGCAACCGATGCCGCGCGGCGAAGTTCTTTCCGGCGAAGCGGCGTTCTGGGTCAGCCATGATCCGGATTCGACGGTTGGTATTGATTTGGCGTACATTTCAGCGGAAGTTGCTGCCGCCAATTCGGACGATGTTTTCTGCATTGATGGTATTCCAACTTTGACAATCGAAGTTCTTTCGCCGTCCGATACGCAGGAGCGCATTACGGACAAGATTCGCGAGTATCTTGACGCGGGCGTACCACTGATCTGGATTGTCGAGCCTGTGTTCAAAACCGTTACGGTCTACAAGCCTGAACACAAACCGCAATTGTTCAACGAAGACCATGAATTGCTC
>JBBQII010000136.1:0-8071 GCA_038324795.1 Gemmatales bacterium | reverse complement strand
GGCACCACCCGCGGGTCATGCGCGTGATGGTGTTCCTCGTCGTGATCATGATCATGCTTGTGATCGTGATCGTCCTTCTTCGGCTGAATCGCGTTGTTATGCGGCCCGGGGACGTTGGCCTTGATCAGTTCGTACTCGCCGGCGGCAACGGGCGGCTCCATCGCCTTGAGGAACGCGGCCTTGGCTTTTTTCCGCGTCTCTTTGGCCTTCTCGTCGCCCTCGGCCACCTTGATCTTCATCTCGGCCATCGTGCGGGCATTCGTGATGCGAACCGGCTTGCGGCCTTCCATCGAATGATGCGCCTGCGTGCAGGCCACGTTCAGCGTTTCGTCGAGTTTCTTGATCTCAAGGCCGCCGGCGCTGTAGAAGGCGTCCGACGTGCGAAGCTCGTAGGCGTTGTAGCCCGTCCCGTTGCCGACGCGGCCGGACTTCGTCCGGCCATAGCCGGTGTACAGGGTGATGGAGTCGTCGACGTGTCCCGGCACCGGCCAGGCGGCGACTTTCAACTTCCGGCCCTTGAACGTCAACTCGACGTACTCGATCTCCATACGGCCGCGTTCGCCGGCGGTCCAGCGAGGCCAGGCGTGAATGCCCAGCCGCTCGGCCATCTTGGGGCTCATCAGGGCCGCGTTTTCCCAGCAGATCTTCGACACCGGCTTCGGCAGTTCCTGCAGCCAGCCCAAGTTGGCGAAGCGGCCATCGTAGATCGTCGGGTCGGCCCGGAAGCAGATCTCGGTACCGGTGCTGGTGACTGCCGGCCCGGCCGACTTCGCCCATTCGCCGGCCACCGCGTTGCGATCGACCTTCTTCGCGGCGGTGTTCGGCACAACGCCCTTCTCGACTGCTTCAAACCAGAACAGCTCGAAATCGCTGGCACCGGCCTTTGCCGCCCAGTATTCCTTCAGCACTCCCAGAGCCGACTGAACGTCCTGCCCCGGCGCGGCCGACAGATTGGTAAACAGTTCCAGGGCTGAGTGGCCGTCGTACAGCGGGGCAATGCCCGGCTGCTGAATGGTGACCGTGCCGTCGTAGGCCCTGGCATCGCCCCAGGTTTCGAGCGTATGGGCCGCGTTGATGTGCCAATGGCAGCGGGCAGCAGTTTCGTCCTGATACAGTCCCAGGTGAACCCGTTGGCCAACTTTGTCGAGCGCTTCGGCGAACTTCAATTCCACAGGGGCATCGAAGACCGGGTTACTTTCGATGATGAACAGCAGGTCGACCTTGCCCTCGCCCATCTCATTGACGAGCCCGGCCAGATCCTTCAATTGTTCGGAAGGCTTCGCTTCGATCGGTTCGATCAGCGACACCGTCTGGCCGAGGTTGCCCAAATGGGCATTGATCGCGTGAACGAGGGCGTGTACCGCGGCTGGCTGATGATCGCCCGCCACGACGATGCTCTTGCCCTTGCGGGATTCCAGGTCTTTCGCAAGGCCATCCAGCCACTTGGTCGCGTACTCCGACAGGGCCGACGCCGCGGGTGTCCCGGCCACGTCCAGCTTCTTCGCCAGTGCCCGGGTGAAGTTCTCAATGTCGATTGCCTTGAGCGGCAACCGATGATCGGCCACGGCGCCGGTGCTGGTCAGCATCGGCTCGACGGAGTACAGCCGGCTCATCTCGGTGGCCGAAACGCCATCCGACTTGGCCTCGCGGATCTTGCGACGGCTGGCAAAATCGCGTGAGTAACGAACCGCGCCCGGGCCTGCAGTCTGGAAGTCGGAATCAAGAGCGACGACAATGTCGGCCTTCGTGAAGTCATAGATCGGCGTCAGGTCGGTCCCGAACGCGAGCCGTGCCCCGGCTGATACGTTGTCCCGCGAGATCGGCTCGTACTGGATCCACTTCGCACCGTAGCGGGTGCTGAACTTGCCGATCTGTTCTGCCAGCGTCGGCGATGTGACCGTGCCGCTCAGGATGCGGATGTTGGCGGGCTTCCCGGCCTTCAGCTTTTCGAGATCGCCCTTGAATGTCGATGTGGCGATATCCCAGCTGCTGGGGGCACCCACGTGCAACAGGGCCTGTGATCGATCGGGGTCGTAAAGCTCAAGAATGGCTGCCTGCGAGAAGACGTCGGTCGAACCGAGGCTGCCCGGGTGCAGCGGGTTGCCTTCAATCTTCGTCGGCCGGCCTTCATGGCTGGTCACGCGGACGCCCGCGGCCACGCCATTGAGCATAATGGCCGAAGAAAACTGATTGGGAACGCCGAGGACCATCCCCTGAGGTTGAGTGGTGTACGGGAGGATCTTCTGCGGGGACATCGGCCGGGGGGAGCAACCATTGACGCCGGCCAACGCCAGCGACGCGCCCATGATCGACAGGAAATGCCGGCGCGAGACCGGGTCGGTCCACACCTCGACGTCGTCGGGGAATTCCTGCGTCAGCATCTGCCGGAATTCAGGCGTGTCGGCCCATTCTTCGGGCGAACGCCAGAGTTCCAGATTAACGGCGGTGGTCGTGTTGTCAGCCATGTCTCACCTCTTCACCGAACCGCGAATTTCTAACGATGACACATCGAGCAACTGGTCAGCGTCATCGCGTTGCGCACGCCGTGGTTGGACTTCAGCAGTTTGGCAAGTTCGCCCGGGTCGGTGGGGTATTCTTCGCCGGTCTTCGGGTTAGTCGACTTCTGGCCCGCCGTGAACTGCATGTTGGTCACTTCATGCGGCGGCCGCAGACGCAGGTCCGGTTCCCGGTGGCACTTGATGCACCATTCCATCAGCAGCGTCTTGGTCTGGAACACCAGGGCCATCTGATCGACCTGCCCATGGCATTCAACACAGCCGACGCCCTTGGAGACGTGGATACTATGATTGAAGTAAGTGTACTGCGGGAGGTTGTGCACTTTGGTCCAGACGATCGGCTTGTCGAGCCGCCAGCTTTCGCGTACCGGTTCGAGCATTTCGGAACCGGTCCAGATCTGCTGGTGGCAGTTCATGCAGATTTTGGTTGGCGGGATCGTTGCGTACGACGAGTTCTCGACCGAGGTATGGCAGTAACGGCAGTCGATGCCCAGCTGGCTGACGTGGTGCAGGTGGCTGAACGGCACGGGCTGTTCGATCACCTCGTTCACGCCGGTAATGTAGCCCGAACGGTAGAACGCGGCGAGGCCGATACCGGTGCCGGCAAACAGCAGCGGCAGGCCGATCAGGAGGATCTTGCCGACCGAGTTCAAGCTGCGGGGGAAGATCTGCGCCACGGCGTCCTCCAACAAACGGACAACGAACAAAACTCCAGCGAAACATCCGCGTATCAACGATCCCAGATGGCGAAGTGGAGCAGCTGCGTCAGCGTCAGGACGATGCCGACGACCATGCCGCACAGCGTGGTGCCGATCAGCGCGAAGTTCTCGCCGTAGATGCCGCGTACCCCGCGAGCAAGGCAGATCAGGCCGATCAACAATCCAATGCTGGAAAGAATCAACGAGAAGGGATACCACCAGAACACAGCAAGGCTGAAGAACCCGAGGCTAACCGACGCGATCGACGCGCCGCGGAGCACAGGAATCTGTCCACCATTTGAGGTCATTCGAGTGCCGCCTCCTTCGGAAGACGAACGAGCGCCGCGGGGAGCGGGTGTTCCCCGTTGCCGCTGACGTCATGAGCGGGTTCAGCATTGCCTGCCGAGTCAGCTGCCTGCGACACAAGTTTCACAACGTCCCTTGAAGGGATGCAAGGCCGATCAGGCCCCGCAGTTCGTGAAACTAATCACAAGCGGAAGTATTTGTATGTGACGTGCACCCCGTTGCCAGTCCAATTTCATCAAATTTTCGCCCTGAAAGAGACCGTGACTGGACCTGATTTCATTTGCCCGCCATTTTGCCCGCACTTGGGGGGAACACATCAATGATCGTTGATTTGTTTGCATCACCCCGATCCGGCGGATACATTCTCCCGACCTGCCCGTATCCGCCGGAGAACATCTCGTGCCAGCAACCTTTCCCCGTCCCGCTGACTGGGTGGAGCGCCTCGAACGTCTGTACACGCCCGTCGTGGCCGACGTGCTCGACAAGCTCGGTTACCGCCATCAGGTGATGCGGGCCGACATCCGCCCGCTTTATCCCACGGCGAAAGCCGCTGGTTTCGCGCTGACGGTGCGAACCGTGCCGGCGCGCGACACCGTCCCCGCCGCGCCGTATGCCGGGGAACTGGCGGCCGTCGATGCGTTGCAGCGCGATGACGTGATGGTGGTTTCGACCTGCGACTGGGCGTTCTGGGGTGAACTGCTTTCCACCGCGGCGAAGTTTCGCGGCACGCGCGGCATCGTCATCGATGGCTACACGCGTGACACGCAGGCGATCATCGACATGAACTTCCCCGCCTTCATCCGCGGCATCCACCCGGCCGACAGCCTGGGTCGGATGGACGTGGCCGGGCACAACGTGCCGATCGAATGCGGCGGCATCGTCGTCGAGCCTGGCGATCTGGTGCTGGCCGACCACGACGGCGTCGTCGTTATCCCGGCCGCGGTGGCGGAGAAGGCGCTGCAATTGGCTGAGGAAAAGGTCGCCGGCGAGAACGTCGTCCGCAAGGCGCTGGCGGAAGGCATGACCACGACGGGGGCGTTCAAGAAGTTCGGGATTTTGTGACCCGTTGAGCGTGCATCCCAACGGGACAGGGGTACCAAGACCGTGTTCGGGCCGGTTTTTGATCCCGGCAGGGATCACAGCTATTGGCCCCGGGTCGCCGCTTCAGCGCACCCGGGGTTGCGTCTCCGTGAGCAGTGGCGAGTTTCCAGTCGGCGATTCATCTTTGAAGCCATGTCCCAACGGGATGTACAACTACTCCTGCGTCACCGGGCGCAGCATTCGGCATGAGTATTTCCCCAGCCGGCTCAGCAGGAAGTAGTTGAATGTCCCGGTGCCGGCCTTCGCCCCCACCTTGCCGACGACCTTTGCCAGCAGCAGTTCGGACGCGGGGAAGTGCGGGGCCACTAGATTCTGAATCTGGTCGGAAGTCATCGACTCCATGTCCTGCATCTGGCCTGCGAGATACGAGTTGAAGAAGACGCGAGTCAGAATCACCGCGGTGCCAAGCCGACCCGCACGCAGGTTGTAAATCTGGCAAAGGTCGGCCAGCATCGTGAAGCTCATGTACAGCGTCATCAGTGTGTCGGTGAGCGCGTTGGGCGATAGAGCGGTGCCCAAGCCTGTCCGTCGGGCCCAGTAGCCGATGCGCTGTTTGGCCGCTTCGTCGAGTTTCGACTGAAAGCAATCGCGGAATTCGGCGAACCATGCGTCATCGCTCGGCCAGCGGTCGACATCCAGCAACCGTTCGCGCACGGCGACCAGATGGGCCAGCGTGTCTTCATCCATGCCCAGCGAGATGAGCCGTTTCTGCTCCCGGCCGCCCGCCAGCGGGTACTCGCGAATGTAGGTGACCAGCAGTGTCTTCGCTTCCTTCAGCTTCGCGTTGACCAGCCAGCGCAGCTTGGTGCGTTTCTCAAGTTCTTCCAGTCCCTTGATGCGCAACTGCCGATTGCGGCGCAGGCGCAAGTACAGGTACGCCAACCGCAGCATGGCGTACAGCGCCGCAACAGCCAGCAGACCAAGCGCCACATAGCCGCCGTAGAGCATCCAACCCTGCAGCGTACCGATCAGGGCCAGCGCCTGGGCGGCCTGGTTGAAGACGAACAGCCCCAGCACCGAGCCCATGCCGATCATCAGCGACAGCATCAGCGGGTGCGACAGATAGCCGGGCAACCCCAGGACCGAGGGATCGCTGTTGATCAGTTCTTCCGCTTCGCGCAGTTCGCGCCGCAGCAGAAGTTCTTCTTCGGCCGCCAGCGCGCGCAGGTCGGCCTCACTCAGCGGCTGCAACCCGCGCGGCACCTGCGGCGGCCGATCCTCGCCCGTGTCACCGGGGCGCATTTCGTACTCGCGCTCGCCGGGCCACGGGGCCGGTTCGGGCATCGACGGCGATGACCGTGGGGTTGCGTCCATCCGCGGGATCTGCGGCGGAACCGGGGGTGCTTCGACTTCATCAACGTCAGTACGCGACATACGGAGCCCTCTTCTTCAGATGATTATTCGCTGAAGAGGGGGAATCTTGAAGGGGAAAAGTTCGAAGTTCATTCGTTGGGGGTTTCAAACCACGGCTGCCGTGGTGCATCCGCGTCAACCCAAAGCCAGCACACCCACGGTAGCGTCCTGCTCAAATGCGACGATATCGACGAAGCGTTTCCGAAGGAGAGATTCGACTTGAAAAGTGCTGCAATTGCCGGGCAACAGCCAGATAACCTTTGGCGGCCAGCCGCGAAGTACGCTCATCTGGCTGTAGTCCTCGTCTTTGCTCACAACGAAAAAGCCGTTCTGAAGTGAATGATTCCAAATCACATCGTCGGCAGCGCTGCCCAAGCCCGACGAATCAACATGCACTGAGCCGGGGAACAAATCTGCGAGCCGGATCGGCAACCGGGGAGACAGGTTTTGATCGAAGAGCAATTTCACGCTACTGCCACCAGCATGCCTCGCTCGCGCTCAGCGGCATAGGCCAGACAGGCGCGAATATCCTCGTTCGTCAGGTAGGGAAAGTCATCAAGGATCTCCTGCACGCTCATGCCCGCGGCAAGATAGGACAGCACTTCGTAAACCGTGATCCGCATTCCGCGCACGCACGGCCGACCACCCCGCTTGCCCGGTTCTACGGTAATCAATGACCGCCAAGATGAGTCCATGCTTCCGACTCCGATGCAATAGTCTGGCCGCACACTGCCCGGACAGTCCGTGTTTACGGGCTTGCTTACCCGATGCCCAAGGCTCTCAGTTGATTATTCGCTGAAGAGCGGGAATCTTGAAGGGGAAAAGTCGGGAGTTTGCTGCGATCGATCGCCACCGGCCCGCCGATCAGGAACATTTCGCTCCCCAAGGCAGGTTGACGTGCAACGCATTCCCCAGCAGCGCCGTCAACCCTTCAACCGCCCGATGTGCGTCGGTCAGCGATGGCAATGCCAGTGTACCGAAGTTCGAATAGCCGAGTTTGAGGATGGCCGCGCACTTGATGCCGCGTGTCAGTGCGAACCAGGTTCCCGCCGATTCGATGCGTACCTGCTGCAGCTCCCCGGCGGGAATGATGACGGCCCCGCTTGTGTTCAACGCCGTTTCGAGAATCGCCGCTTCGCTTGCTCCTTCCAGCCCGGCCAGTCCTTCGGCATCGCGAATGTTGCTCATTACGCAGCCGCCAGCTGATGCAGCAGGAACGTGTTGTAGCCGCCGCCCAGGTTCTTGACTGTCAACCCGGCCTGCATCAGGATGCGGGTGGCGAGGTAGCCCCGTTGGCCGACCTGACAGTACGTGACGACGGGGCGGTCCTTCGACAACTCGGCGAGACGGCCTCGCAACTCGTCCACGGGAATGTTCACCGCGTCGGGGATGTGGCCGCTGGTGAACTCGAGCGACGTGCGCACGTCGAGCAGCAGCGGCTTCTCGGCCATCGCCGCGACCACCTCCCAATCCGTCTGCGGGTGATCGCCCCGCAGCAGCCCGCCGGCCACGAACCCGGCCATGTTCACCGGGTCTTTGGCCGAGCCGAACTGTGGGGCGTAGCAGAGTTCCATTTCTTCGAGGTCGAACACCGTCATGCCCGCTTGAATGGCCACCGCCAGCACGTCGATCCGCTTGTCCACGCCGGCCCCGCCGACGCCCTGCGCCCCCAGCACCTTGCCCGACGCCGGGTCGAAGATCAACTTCAGCGACATGCCCTCGGCACCGGGGTAGTAACCGGCGTGGTGGGCCGGGTGAACATAGACCTTGCGGTAGGGCTTGCCCAGTCGCTTCAGAGCCTTCTCCGACAGCCCGGTCATCGCCGCCGTGGTGCCGAAGAACCCGAGGATCGCCGTTCCCTGCGTCCCGCGATACTTCGACTTCCGCCCGAAGGCGTTGTCGGCGGCGATCCGGCCCTGGCGGTTGGCCGGGCCGGCGAACGGCACCTGCGTGCGCTCCCCGGTGCCGAAGTCGGTCGTCTCGATCACGTCACCGACCGCGAAGATGTCCGGGTCCGAGGTCTGGAGGTACTCGTTGACGCGGACCCCGCCGCGCGGCCCGACATCAAGGCCCGCCTGCACGGCCAGTTTGTTCTCG
>JBBQII010000135.1:0-8119 GCA_038324795.1 Gemmatales bacterium | reverse complement strand
TGCACGGTGCCCGGCTCCGTGGCGGCGGGACCGCTGTGGCACATCACCAGTGTGGCCGGGCCATCGCACTCGGTGAACGGGTGACGGTTCGGGTCGATCGGGCAGACCGAGGCTTGCGGGTGTACGCCGACCCAGGTCTTGTCGCTGATGGTGGTATGCTCGCCGACGAAGACCGTGGAATGCAGTCCGTCGGTGATCTCCGAAATGCGAACCTTCGAGTTGCGATAGAACGGGCCGGTCCCCTTGATCCCCGACAGATCGTGTTGAGCATACGCCCACGACTCATCCTGCCCGTTGTTGACCACGTAATGAGATCGGCCCCACTCGGCCAACACGCTGCCGGTTTCGGTCTTCACCTGCATGGTCGCCCCCTGATTCGGGGCGCCGGGATTGATAAACACCTTCACCTGCGATCTGACAACTGCCGTGTTGGCCGGATCCCAGGCCGGCAGATCGAGCCGCAGCTGCTTGTGCAGGTTGTCCTGTTCAAGATAAGGCAGAAGTTGCACGCCCCAGCCCCATCCGGGTGGGGCATCCAGCGTGTCCGGATTGGCGGCCGGCGACGTTGTGGTGGCGATGTAACCCGACGGGAAGTAACCCAGCCCGTCGTGATGAGTCTGCATCGCAAGGCCCATCTGCTTGAGGTTATTCGCGCTCTGCAACCGCGCCGCCGCCTCGCGGACCTTCTGCACCGCAGGCAGCAACAGCCCGATCAGCAGGGCGATGACGGCGATGACCACGAGCAGTTCGATCAGTGTGAACGCACGGCGGAGCGAGGGAAGCATTTTGGTGAACCTTCTAAAGTATTTAGGCTAGGCTAAATAATACGTTCGCGAAGGTGAATGTCAAGGACATGTGTTGACACTATGTTGCCGATCGCTCGTTTCATCTGGTGCATTGACGTGGCACGCTCTCAGCTCTCAGTCAACAGAGAGGCAATTTTGGTGGTCACCAAGGTCAGTAAGTACCTCGGTCATGGCCTGTACACGATCGCTGAAGCGGCCATGTACGCGCGCGTACCCCGAGAACGCTTGCCCGCTGGCTGTTCGGCGGAACGGATCGAAAGCCCGCGATCGAACCGCAGTTCGGCCGGGACGAACGTGTCGTCAGTTTTCTCGATCCGGTGCAGTCACGGGCGATTCGTGAGATCAGTTTTCAGTACCATGTACCGCTGGCAAAGTTTCAGCAGGCGATCAAAGTGGCTAAGAGGAAGTACGGCCTCGACTATCCGTTCGCGAGGAAGCACTGCACTTACTACCATTTGGCAATCAAGGAACTGGTGATTCAACCGCCGGGTTCGGACGATTTTGTTGAAGTGTCCGGTACCCATCAGGGCCAGCTGCTATTCCAGTTCACTGAACTGTATCTGCAATCGCTCGATTTCGACGCGGACGGCCTGGCGAACAACTGGCGCCTCTACAACGATCTTGTGATCAACCCCGCACTTCGATTCGGCGAACCTTTGCTGAAATGCGGGTACTCAGCCAGGACCATCTGGGAATCGATCGGGACTGAAGGCGGAATCGATGCCGCGGCGCAGGCTTACGAGCTGTCGCGCGACGATGTCGTGTCGGTGTATCGCTTCTACGTCGACTATTTGGGAACCGCCCCTGCTTGAGCGATCCCGCCCGATTCATGTTCGACGAATGCGTGCCCCGCCCGGCCTGCGATGCCGGCATTGCGGGAGCAGCCGGGGACACACCTCGAATTTGCCCACCTATGCGACTACTTCCAGGCCGGCATTCCCGACAACATCCGGATTCCCCGAATCGCGGCGGAAGGTCGATGGATTGTCATAAGGCAGAAGCACTGATTCAAGTCTGGATGGAGATCGAAGAATTGAGCGAAGCCTTGCCAGGCACTCGATACAAACTGATGTTTCGCCGGATCAAAGGCGGCGAGGAGCGGGTCGTGCCGAATCGGGTGAATACGGAATCGCTCGACACTGCGAACCGACGCCTCACCATCCCGCTTCGCGCGCATATCGCAGTGACTCACGCACGTTCGCTTCTTCCAGCGCCAACTGCTCATCGGCCGGCTGCTTCGTCACGATGATCAGCGGCTCTTTGCGGTCGCGGGTCCCGGCGAATGCCAGCGTCCGGGCCAGTTCGCGTGCGGGAACCTGGTCGAGCGTGGCCCAGTATTTGTCGGTCAGGCAGGGGATCAGCAGCGGGTCGCGCGTCATCATTTCGAGATTGAGCCGGGCCTGCGGGGCCGCCTTGCGGATGATCCCGATCATCTTCTTCAGGTCGAAGATACCCTGTCCCAGCGGGACCTCGGCCATTCGGAAACCTTCCGGTGCCTGCTCAATGCCGATGTCTTTCACGTGAACAGTCTTCGTCAACGGGGCCAGCCTCTCGATCACCTTGACGGGGTCCTCCAACAGCGAGAGATTGTTCCCCAGATCAAGGCAGACGCCCAGCCATTCGCTGCCGAGTTTCTTCAACAGGTCGATCTGTTCGTCACTGCGGAAGTCCTTGTGATTCTCAATGGCGAGAGTCACCTTCTGTTCGCGAGCCAGCGGTTCGGCCCGCTTGAACGATGCCGTGGCGCGCTCGACGAACGCCGGGAAATCGGCCGGCTTGTCGAACACCTCGTACCGCCGACCACCCGAAGCCACCACACGGACAACGTTGCCGCCGCAGTCGCGGACCATGCGCAACTCGGAACGGAAACGCTCGAGATCATCCGCATCGTCCTTCGGCGGGCTGACGATCCCTTCGAGGTGGACCCCGCGTTTCCCGGCTGTCTGCCGGATTGTCCTGGCGTCCGCTTCGTTCCAGGTGCCCAGCGGCATCTGCACCCCGTTCGCGCCGCGCGCATGGGCGAACTCGATGAATGATGCAGGCCGGGCGAAGCCGGTATTCTTCTCCGCCGCCGCCCGTCGGCCATAGGAGTAGAACAGCAACCCCAGACGCGACGGCTGTGCCGGCGGATCGGCCGCGAACGCAGTCGCGACCATTGTCGAGGCACCGGCCGCCAGAAAATCGCGACGATTCATCCGCCCACCCCCAGTGCCTTCAGTTCGCGGTCCCACGGGGCCCGGTACGGGCGTGTCAGCATCGCGGTGGCTTCCCGATCGTTCACCACGTCCTGCTTGATCGGATCCCAATGCAGCGATCGGCCCAACCGCAGCGACATGTTGCCGAGATGGCAGGCCACGGCAGTGCGCTGCGCGCTCGCCAGATCGCTGATGGGTCGTTTGCGGGACTTGACGCAGTCGATGAAGTCGCGGGCATGGTTCAGGTACTGCTCGTCGCCTTTGCCCGTGGCGTCCTCGATCGCGGCCGTGCGCGGCTTCGCTGCATCCTTCACGACAATCGGCACCGGCCCGCCCGACGGATGCCCGCGCGTGACGCCCGGGATGAGGTTCGCACCCGGAACGTCGGCATCGGGCGTGACACGGAAGCCGCGCCGGTCGATGCCCATGCTGCCGCGCGTACCGTGAAATGTGAGCCCGAAGGCGGGCCGTTCGCCTGCCGCGGCCTCGCGCATCACGAACGCGGCCGAGAAGGAACCCAGGTCGAATATCGCATCCTGTGTGTCCGGCGTCTCGCCGCCGTCCTTGAGCGCGTAGCGCCCGCCCAGCGACATCACCGACTTCAACCCGCCCAGCCCCAGGTACCAGTCGACGATATCGAGATGATGCGCGGCCAGATTCGTCATCTGTCCGCCCGATGTGTCCCAGAACCAGCGGAAGTGGTACAGCCCGCGCAGCGGATTGTATGGCCGGGCCGGCGCGGGCCCCTGCCACATCTCCCAGTCGAACCCCTCCGGCACCGGTGCGTCCGGCGGATTGCCGAACCCTGGCGAGACATTGCGGATCGACGACATCCGCACCGACGTGACCGTCCCCAGATGCCCGTCGCGGATCAATTCGCGGGCACGCTTGTAGTGCGTGCCCGAGCGCTGCTGCGTGCCGACCTGCACAACGCGCTTCTCGCGCTCGGCCACGGCCTGCATCCACTCCCCTTCGCGCACAAAGCGAGTCAACGGCTTCTCGACGTAGACATCCTTCCCGGCCGCGCAGGCCAGCATCGTCATCAGCGCATGCCAATGGTCCGGTGTGGCCAAGATCACTGCGTCAATCGCTTTATCGTCGAGCAGTTTGCGGAAATCGGCATATGGTTTGGCCCCTTCGCCGCCGGCGGCGACCCCTTCTTCCAGTCGCTTCGCGTGACAGTCGGAGATCGCGGCGATCTGTACATCCGGCAGTTTGCGAAACGTGGCCACATGCGTCTGCGCAATCAGCCCGTAGCCGATCACGCCGACACTGACACGCTCGTTCGCCCCGGGAACGCGGGCATACGACGCGGCCGAAAGAACAGCGGCCGCCGCGGTCGATTGAAGAAACAGCCTGCGATCGGCGGAAACAGTCGCCATGCGAAATCTCGGGAAGGACGAGGCAGTGTCGAACGGCGCTCCGACGTGGATGAGTTCACGTTACGTTATCCGGAACCGCATCGGTTCGCAATCGTCGTACAAGATGGCGGGTCCTCGCGGTCGCAAGTCGTCCGGCGAACCCAAACGGTTTCACTCCGACTTCTCCTTCACTTCCCGCTTCAGCAGCTGCCTGCCGAGGATCGGGTCGCGAGCCGTGAAGCGGTCGGCGGTCATGTCGTTGCGCAAGCATCGCGTGTACATTTCAAACTTGGCATCGAGATCATCGATGTGGTGCAGGAGCAGCACTTCGGGGATGACCGGCTGCCGCGGCGAGCCCCATTCCGGCCGTACCAGATGTGCCTGCACGATATGTTCCAGAAGCATCAGCAGCTCGGGGTCCAGCCCTTCGATCGTGCGCCCGGCATCGCGAACCAGATCCCGACCCAGCGCGAGGTGGCCGAAGATCTGCCCGGACATGCTGAGGCCCACCGGGTCGACCAGTGTCGGCCCAGGCGCCAGTTCGACGGCCCGGCCGATCTCGTGCAGGACGGCCCCGGCCACGACCAGGTCGCGGTTGAGGGCCGGGTAGCGTTCGCGGAACGGCTCGACAATCGACAGGCAGATCTTCGTGACGGCCAGCGTGTGTTCCAGCCAGCCGCCCGGGAACGGATAGTAGTGTTTCGGCGACGCCGGAAGACGCATCAATTCATCTCGATGCGTTTCCAGCAACAGCAGCGTCAGAGCACGCAGCGGTTCATCGACGATCGAGGCAGTCGCCAGCGCTTGCAGTTCTTCGAGCATCGCGGCCGGGTCGAAGCGTGAAACTTCCAGCAGGTCAGCTTCATGAAACCCTTCGTCGCGATCCTGCGGTGTCACCGCGCGCACGCGATGCACGGCCAGTGACGGCCCGTACTGGCGATGGTCTTCATAGGTCGCGCGCAGCTTGTAGAAACCGCCGGGCAGCCAGTCTCGCTCGCATTCGGCGTACAGGTCGCTGTCGCCCCAGACCATCGCGGTGGCGGTGCGCTTCGCATCGCGAAATTTGCAGGAGAAGTAGGGTTTACCGTCGCGGGTCGTCCCGGGCGTGCGCTCGCTGAGATACGCGAAAAAGTCCCCGATCTGCTGATGCCCGATTTCGCTGAGCCGGCGAATGGGAATGCGCCCCGCGGGCATGGCGTGGTTCCATTGAGGAAGGGGATGATCCGAAGAAAACTAACCGACTTCGGGATGGATGTCGAGTGTGCATCTCGAGTTTTTTGCTCATTCCGGAAGCGCGGTCCTGTTCCAAAGTTGCCACGGGACCAAACTCGCATCGAATCTGCTTGAACACGTAACCGCCCCGGTTGAGAATGTCTCCTCCAGCGGATTCCTTCTCTCGAGGCTCATCAGGCCATGCGTACCCTCCTTCTTCTCCTCCTTGCTCCGCTGGCCGGCATCGCGGACGATATCGCTGTCACGGCCGACTTTCCCAATGGGTCGTGCCGCGTCGAGGAGATCGACCAGAAGGCCCGCATCATCAAGTTTCAGCCGACCACGCACAAGGATCGCGGCTGGGTCTGCTGGTGGTACTTCAAAGTGACCGGCGTTCCGAAGGGGGAGACGGTCACGCTCGACCTCGGTTCCAACACCTCGTTCGCGACCCCCGGCCGGGCGATGTTCAGCACGGACAACAAAACTTGGAAGCACACTGCCCCGGGCAAGAAGGTGAACGGCCGAATGATCTACCAGCATGTCGTCGACAGCGACACGATCTGGTTCGCATGGGGCCCGCCGTTCACGCTTGAGGATGCCAACCAGCTGCTGAAGAAGTGCGCTGAACGCAACAAACATGCGACGATCTTCGAGTTGGCCAAGAGCGCCGACGGTCGATCGGTGCCGGCCATCAAGATCGAAGAGCCCGGCGTGAAGGACAGCGAACGCCTGGGCATCTGGATCCAGGCACGGCAACATGCCTGGGAGAGCGGCGGCAGTTGGGTCGGCAAGGGGCTGATCGACTGGTTGCTTTCCGATGACGACGCCGCCACGGCACTTCGGAAGAAATCCACCATCATCTTCGTGCCGATCATGGATGTCGACAACGTCGAACGCGGCGCGGGCGGCAAGAACCAGGTGCCGCACGACCACAACCGCGACTGGATCGAGCAACCGGTTTTCCCCGCGGTGCTCGCCGCTCAGAAGAAGATCACCGAGATGCACCAGGCCGGCCGCATGGACTTCTTCATCGACTTGCACAATCCCGCGCCGGACGACGGCATGCCGTTCTTCTTCGTGTCGCCGCCCGAAATGCTCACACCGCGCGGCCGACAGAACACGGATAACTTTGTGACCGCCGTTCGCAAGGAGATGGTCGGCCCGATGAAACTCAGCCCGAACACTCGTCCGTCCGGTCCCGCGTACGACAAGAACTGGAAAGCGATCAGCAAGAACTGGGTGAGCGAACTGACGAAGAACCATGCCGTATCAGTCACGCTGGAAACGACGTGGAATTCGATCAACAGCACGGCCGAAGGCTACCAGAAAGTCGGCGAACAGTTGGGCCGCGGCATGGAACGCTACTTCCGCGAACCAACGCGCGAGCCGGTGAAATAGTCGCTTAAAGCGTCTCGAACCCGTCATGCCCGTAGCGAAACGCGCCGGGCTGGATCGCCTCGGCCAGCATCTCCGCCGCCTCGACCACGCGCGGGCCGGGGCGGTTGAAGAACGCGTTGCCATCGGCCACGTGCACCCGCCCGTTGCGAACCGCGCGCAGCCGGCCCCACGCGGGATGGGCGGTCAGCACGGCCATTTCTTTCTTCGTTCGCGGCAGGTCGAAACCGCATGGCATTGCCACGATCACATCGGGGTCTTCACGCAGCAGGTCGTCGAACGTCATCCACGGCGAATGTTCCCCGGCCCGGCCGAACAGGCACGCGCCACCGGCCAGTTCAACCAGTTCCGGCATCCAGTTGCCCGCGGCCATCAACGGGTCGAGCCATTCGAGACAGGCTACGGTCGGCCGGCGTCCCCAGCCGTTGGCCCGGGCCGACAACTCGCGCAGCCGCTCCTGCAGCCCGGCCACCAGTTGCACGCCCCGTTCACGGCAGCCGATGGCATCGGCAATCAGCACAATGTCGCTGAAGACTTGCGGCAGGCCCGTCGGGTTGACGGCCACGATTCTCGGCCGACTGCCGATCATCCGGCAGACAGCGTCTTCGACGTCCTGCGTGCTGACGGCGCAGACCTTGCACAGGTCCTGCGTGATCAGCACGTCGGGCCGCAGTTGCTCGAGCAGGGCACCATCCACTTCGTACAGCGACAGAGCGTTGGTCAGCGATTGTTTGACGGCCGCATCAATCGCCGCACTGCTCGCGCTCGCATCGATCCGCGCCCGCGTGCAGGCCGGCAGCGCTAGCACCGACGCGGGGGCGTCGCATTCATGCGATCGGCCGACGAGCGCTGACTCCATGCCGAGGGCACAGACGGTTTCCGTCGCGGACGAGAGTAGTGAAACGATTCTCATATGGAGTGATGATATACACCGTCCGCATAATCGCTACGACCGGACCGCCCTCTGCCGGTGTCGCCATCTCCGGGCACCAACTTCTTGACATTCCCGGCAAAATGCGAAATGCTGGTATCTTCCACATCATGCTCTTCACCGGTGAGGTCGGCGTGACCCGCAGCGCAACATTGGTTCCCTGGCTGACGGCGGTCGCATTCAGCGTCGCCATCGCGGCATTCGCGGTCGTCGAGCCAA
>JBBQII010000134.1:0-8137 GCA_038324795.1 Gemmatales bacterium | reverse complement strand
TGCGGTTAGGCGGGCGTGGGCGGGTTTGGGGAGACTGGCCGCTAAACGGGACAAGTCAAACCAAAACCGGTTCGCGCTCCACGCTTGGCGCATCGACCAGGAGGTCGAAAGCCTCCAGCGACGGCTTGATCACCACCGGGGGTTCGATCGCCTCGTACAGCGCATCCATCGTCTTGAGCCCGTTGCCCGTGATGCAGAGGACGATCTCTTCATCCCGCGGAATGCGGCCTTGTTCGATCAGCTTCCGCGCCACCGCTACGGTGACGCCGCCTGCCGTCTCGGCGAAGATGCCTTCGGTGCGGGCCAGCAGTTGCATTGCTTCGATGATTTCCGGGTCGCTCACGTCGTCGGCATGGCCGCCGCTGTCGCGGATCAGCTTGGCGGCGAAATAGCCGTCGGCCGGGTCGCCGATCGCCAGCGACTTGCAAATTGTGTTCGGCTTGCGGACCGGCTTGTGGCGTTCGCGGCCGGTCTTCACGGCATCGGTGATCGGGTTGCAGCCGGTCGCCTGCGCGCCGTACATCTTCGTCGTCACCGGCGTCTTGACAATGCCGACTTTGTGCAGTTCATCGAACGCCTTGTGAATCTTGCCGATCAGGGCTCCGCCTGCCATCGGGCAGACCACGTGCTGCGGGAAGCGCCAACCGAGGTCCTCCGCGATTTCGAAGCCGTATGACTTCGACCCCTCCGCATAGAACGGGCGGAGGTTAATGTTCACGAAACCCCAGCCGTACTTGAACGCGACCTGCGTACAGAGCCGGTTGACTTCGTCATAGGTGCCGGTCACTGCGATCACATTCGCGCCGAAGATGCTGGTGCCCAGCACCTTGCTTTTCTCGAGATCGGAGGGGATGAAGATATAGGCTTCGAGCCCCGCCGCCGCGGCGTTTGCAGCCACGCTGTTGGCCAGGTTGCCCGTTGATGCGCAGCCCACGGTACGGAAGCCGAACTCGCGCGCTTTGCTCAGCGCGACCGATACCACACGATCCTTGAACGACAGCGTCGGGAAGTTCACCGCATCGTTCTTGATCCACAGCCGTTCGACGCCCAGCGCGTCGGCGAGGCGGTCGGCCTTCACCAGCGGTGTGCCGCCGACCTGCGGGCCGACGGTCGGTTCGCCTTCCAGCGGCAGCAGTTCGCGGTAGCGCCACATGTTCCGCGGACGTTTCTCGATCTTCTCGCGGCTGATGTTGCGGGCCACAACGGCGTAGTCGTAGTCGACTTCCAGTGGGCCGAAGTCGTCAACACAGAAATTGATAGCGGACTTCGGGTACAGCTTGCCGCAGACCTTGCAACGCAAGCCGATCGAGAAATCTGGCACGGTAGTGAGGCTCCCGCGTTGCCGTGTGTGTGACAACGCCTAACGGTACGATTGCGATGAACTGTGCCGGGACAATCCGCGTTCCCGACGCGGGAACGTCTCAGCGGATTGAGATAGAAGGGGTGCTATACGTTGTCACCCGCGTCTGATCTTTCCCGGCTCACCGGGCAGGAGTTAGCACCTTTGCCCACCCGCTGACATTTGAATCAGCGAATCGACCGGTTGCTGTGGCTTCGAAGGGCCTGTTCCCTCAGCCACTCTGGATCGTACATGGGCCTGATAAGCGCCCACGGGATCGAACTTGATACAAATCTTATCCTCCGAATCCGCTGATGACAACGGCTTCGTGAAGATTTTCTCGGTCAGGGCAACCGCCGCCAGCAAGTCTGTTCCAGCACGATGACCAGCAGCACTAGCGTCAGCCCCGCCCCCGCCAACCACGGATACAACTCGCGGTACCGCCGAAACGCGTTGCTCGCGATCGTCCGGCGTTCCATCGCATCGACCTCCCGGCAGACCTGCAGCAACTGCGACCCGTCGTTCGCTTCGAACACACGCCCCTGCGTCAGGCGGGCCACAGCATCGTTGATCGCCCGCGCTTCATCACGCTGCTTGCGATCCTGTTCCGGAACGGTGCCCCCCGTGTCGATGACATAGATCGGCACGCCGAGGTTCGCCGCCAGTTGGGCTGCCTGCCGCGGCTTCAGCGGCTTGCGGTTCGGGTCGAGCTGATCGGGATAATTCAACTCGCCGTCGCTGATCAGGATCATCACCCGCCGCGGCAACGGTGATCGCTCGAGACTGCTCAGGCCCAGCGCGATCGCATCGCCGATGTTGCTCCCCTCCTCGCGGATCGAGCGTGGCCGACGATCATCCAGCAGATGCAGCAGCACCCGGTGATTCAATGTCGGCGGGCTGATCGGCTGCGGCCAATTGGTAAAGGTGACCAGCCCGATCGCATCGGTCCCCTCGGGACCCGATCGCCCGGGCAGCGTCTGACCGAAGCCGTCATCGCCGCCTTCGATGAACAGCCGCAGCGCCCGCCGGGCCGCCTCCTGCCGTGAGATCGGGGCACTGTCCGGCTGCCAGGTGAAGGTCGGTGCGTCCATGCTGCCCGACACGTCGAGCACCACCATGACGGCGATGCCTTCGGTTTCGATGCGAGTCTTTTCATCAGGCAAGCGCGGACCGGCCGCTGCGATGATGAGCAGCACCAGGGCCAGAAGCTTCAACATGGCGGAACCGATGACCGCCCGCCGCGCACGGCCGCGCGGCAGACCGGCGAGCATGCGCAGATCGGGAAATCGCAACGCCATGCGCGATGCCGGCCGCAGCAGAAGCAGCGGCACGACGAGAAGGATCAGCAGCAGTTCGGGATGTGTGAACGACACTCAGTCAATGTACAAAAGCGCGGAACATCACTTCCGCATCAGGTAGTACTTGATCGAATCTTCCAATTGGCGGACGTCGCTGCCACGCCACAATTCACGGCCCGCGTGGTCGAGGAGGATCATCGTCGGATAAGCGCGGATCTTGAACTGGCTCTGCACCCGGCCCTCCTGGCCTTCGGGCTCGAAGAGAACGCCGTAGTTCATCGGCTTCGGTGTCTTGCGCAGGTAGTAATCCTTCACACCGTCCACCGCCTTGCGACGTTGGCTGAACGGCAGGTCATCGCAGGCGACTCCCACGACTTCCACATAGGTCGCGTACCGCGACTGCAGGTCGATCAGTTCCGGGATCTTCCGCAGACAGGGCATGCAGGTCGTGCTCCAGAAGTCGAGTACAACCAGCCGGCGGTCGGTCAGGTTGCGGTACTCGACCGGGTTACCCGGCGCATCGCTGAGCGTGAAGTTGATCTGCGGCGGCAGCGTTCGAGTGTCCGGTTGGGTGCCCGTCAACGGCGAAGAGTTCGACGGCACGGCCGACATGCTCGACGAGCCCGTGGACACAGGCGGCGGTTCGAAGCTCGGGATCGACGCGGTCGGCGGCCAGTTGCGGGCACTGTCGGCCACATTGGGGTTCGCGTTCTGGCTCGCGGCCGGCGGAGGCGGCGGCAACGGCACCGAAGTCGGCGTCGGCTTACCCGGCCCCCACGACTGGTCAGCCCCGTTCAGCGGATCACGCCCCACTGGAGCCGGCTCGGGGCTCGGAATACTCATCTTCGGTTCCGACAACTTCGGCTTCGGCGACTCTTTCGGCGAAGTGGGCGGCGCTGCCACCGGAGCGGCCGGCGCCGTCACCTGATTGGCCGTCGACTCCGTCATCCGGATCAGCACCCGGGCGTTCGGCGCCTGCGTGATCGTCGCCCCTGCAAGCACCCGGCCGCGATCTTCCCCGCGCACTGACAATTGGTACGTCGTGCCGCTGTTGAGGCCCTTGATGACGAAGATGCCATCCGAATCCGCCTGCACGCCGATCGGCTTAACGTTTGGTCCGCCGTCGATCGGCGTTACGTTGACGACCGCATTGACCGGCGGGTTGCCGTACGAGTCCAGCAGTTTACCGGCCAGTAAGCCATCCTGCTGAGGTGGCGGCTGCACGGGGCGGCTATCGTTGGGGCGGGAGGCGCGGTCTTCGGACCAGAACGTGGAATCGTCGCGATTGTTGTTCCCACCCGACGCGGGCCGATCGGGGGCGTTCGGCTTCTTGCCCGTTGAGTTGCAGCCGGCCCCGAAGAGGCTGACTGCCAGCAAGATGAACGTTGCCCCACGCATGTGAATTGGCCCCCGGAGCGAGTCGGCCGAGATCATTCGGCAACGATGCCCATCACGATTGTTCCCGCCTGATTGCCCCCGGTCAACCGACCTTGCCTGTCTTGAACGTTTCGACCGGGATTCGCCATCCCCCCACGTCCGCCATCCCGCGTGAACGGGTCAGCCAGCGCGGACAGCTCAGCCGCTTCATTTACCGCATCCCGCAGAGCCCCACCTGCCGCGGACATGACGGTCAGCACATACCGTGCAGTCGTTTCGCAGTCGAGCCTTTCTTGACGCGCGTTCCCCGCCCGGCTATCGTGAGCGAAGCGAACAGCCTGCGGAACCGGCTGTCGACCCGATCGATTCCTTGACGAAGAGAACCATGACGCAGCGTTCATACCGGTGGTTGTTCGTCACATTGGCCCTGACGGGCGTGACGGTCGATCTGGTCAGCAAGTATGTCGTTTTCCGAAGTCTGTACAACCCCACGCTGGTCGGCGAGCGTGAAGTGATCCCCGGTTGCTTCAATCTCAACGTCGATTTCCGCTCCGGCGCGGAACAATGTGACTGCTACTTCACTAAACTCAACGGCCCGGTCCCGCCGCGAGTCAACCACGGCGCGCTGTTCGGCCTGGGCAGCGAGCATACCCGTTTGGCCAACACGTTCTTCGCCGGTGTCAGCGTGCTGGCCGCGATCGCCATCGGCGTCTGGGGCACGCGCGCATCGACCCGTCGTGACTTCGTGCTCTCCGCCGCGCTTGGCCTGATCCTCGGCGGAACGCTGGGGAACCTGTTCGATCGCATCGTCTTCGGCGGCGTCCGCGATTTCCTCTACTTCTACCTCATCGACTGGCCCGTCTTCAACTTCGCCGACTGCTGCCTCGTTGTCGGTGCGGGCCTGCTCCTGTTCCACGCGTTGTTCATCCACCAGGAAACAAAGCCGGCGCCCGCGATTGCGGCGCCGGTCGTGGATGGGTGAGACAATCGGAAAAACACAGGGTTGATAATCAGAACGAGGCCGCGTGAAGCCGCGGCGCTGAGCGGGCGCGGCTTTGCGATCGCCCTACTTGCCCGCTTCCAGAAACACGTCCAACTGCTGTCCTGCATATAGTTTTGTCTTGCCCGGTTCCACAGCGTAGATCACCGGCAGCACGCGCGTATCCACGCGTTCCGTGCCGGCTCCGGTCAGCGACTTCTTCGGGACGACCAGCGGTTCCACGCGCACGAACTTCAGCGGGATATCCGTTTCGGGGCTGCCTCTCGGGGTGGCTCGGCCGGGGGTACCGGGTTTGAAGCGGGGCAGGTCGCTTTCGTCGATGTCGACGCGCACGTGCAGAACACTCAAGTCGCCGACGACCAGCAATGCGGAACCTGCCGAGGAAGCGACGTATTCGCCTTTGCGGACATTGCACTGAAGCACGGTGGCGTCGATCGGGGCGTGGACGGTCAGCCGTTCGATTTCGGTCATCGTCTGTTTCATCAACTCTTCGGCCTGTTGCACGTTGCTGCGCGCGATCAGTTGCTCGTAGGACCATGAGCCTTTCTTCAGCAGCGTTAACTCGGCCTCGGCCTTCGCGAACTGGGCCTCGGCCACGCCGACCGCGTTGCGCCGGCGGATCACTTCTTCATCACCCACGGCACGTGTCTTGATCAACTGCTGCGCACGCAAGTACTGGTCGCGGGCATCGTTCAGCGTCGCTTCCGCTTCACGCACGCGCGCTTCGAGGGGCGGCACCTCCTCGGGCCTGGGCATCTGCTCCAAGCGTGTCAGCGTTGCCTTAGACGCGGCCAGGTTCGCCTGCCGCGACCGCAGTTCGGCCTGCAGCGCCCGGTCGTCGAGACGAAACATCGGCGTGCCCGACTTGCCGGGCTTCGGGCCTTCAACTGTCTCGCCAACCTTCACGAACACATCGGCCACTACACCCGGAAGGTGCGAGCCGATGGCGATATTCTCGCTGCGTGCCTCGACGACGCCACCGCCCGCGATGGTGCCCCGGTACGGCGTACGCGACGGTTCGGCCGGTGGCGGCGACCTCGGTGGTTCCTGCTGCGCCCGCACCGCGTGGTACACCGCGAAGCCCAGCAGCAGCAGGCTGATCATCGGGAGGAACAGTTTCGATTTCATCTGACATCTCCACCATGCATGCCGTCGGCATGCACGCTAAACGGACCCTTGTACGCTCTCAATGCGGCCGTCGCTCATCGTCACGATCCGGTCGCCGAAGTGATAGACGCGGTTGTCGTGCGTAACCACGATCACGGCCCGGTCCGGCTTGCAGGCGACCGCCTTGAGCAGATCCATCACGGTCTGGCCCGATTTCGCGTCGAGGGCGGCAGTGGGTTCATCGCACACCAGCAACCGTGGTTCGTGTACCAGTGCCCGCGCAATCGCCACGCGCTGCTGCTGCCCGCCCGAGAGTTGCCCGGGCAGCGACTTGACGCGCTCGCCCAGCCCCACCGATTCGAGCACCGCCCCCGCCATGGCCACCGCCTGCTTGCGCGGTACACCGGCGATGATCAACGGCACGGCGGCATTCTCGGCGGCCGTCAGCGATGGCAGCAGGTTGTACTGTTGAAACACAAAGCCGACGTTCTTGCTGCGGAATGCAGTGCGCTCCCAGGCCCTCATCTTCTTCAGGCTGTTGCCCAGGATGTTCACGTCGCCATCGCTGGGGTTCAACAGCCCCGCAATCACCGAGATCAGCGTCGTCTTCCCGCAACCCGACGGGCCGACCAGCAGCGTCATCTCGCCGAAGGCGACATCGAGATCGATCCCGCGCAGAACCTGTACCTGGGTGTCGCCCTCGCCGAAGCTCTTGGTGAGCGCGGTGCACACAACAGCGGAAGAAGGCGATGCCGCAAGCGGCGGTGCGGCGGGTTTTCGTTCAAGTGTCGCGACCATCGATCCATCCTCTGAATTCCGCAATCCGAAATCCGCGTTCCGCAGTTCGCTTACCTGAAGACAATCGCCGGTTCCAGTATCAGCACGCGCCTGATACTCAACAGGCTCGCCAGCAGCACAATGAAGATCACGGCCACGGCGGTTCCGGCCATCACCTGCCAGTACATATGAAAGCCGAGCAGGGCCGGAACATCCTTGGTCCCTTCAAAGAACGCGGCCGCCAGGCCCATGCCCATGCCGTAACCGATGACGCCGACCACCAGGCCCTGAATCAGGATCATGCCGACAATCCGCAGGTTGCTGGCACCCATCGCCTTGAGCGCGCCGAACTGCTTCAGGTTCTCGATGGTGAACAGGTAGAACGTCTGCCCCGCGATCGCGACGCCCACCACGAAGCCGAGCATCACCGTGATGCCGAAGTTGACCGGGATGCCCGTATTCGCGAGATAGAACTCGATCGTCATCCAGCGGAACCTCTCGGCAGTTACCGCCTTCAGGCCTGTCTTGTCGTGGATGCGTTGGCAGACATCAGCCGTGGTGGCGCCGTTCTGCGGCTTGGCCAACACGAACGACATCAGCCGGCGTTCGGGCGGCGCGTACTGCATTGCCCGCGAATACAGCGTGTAAACGATCCCCATCGACTGAAACGGCGGCGATGCCTTGCAGATGCCGACCACCACAGCGCGATGATCGTTCATTTCCAGTTCCATGCCCGTGCGCAATGGTTGCCCGGGCCAAAGGTAGTTGAACGCGGCCTCGTCGATGATTACGGCATCGGGTTGTTTGAGATCAGCCAGTGTTCCGCGCGTGATCTCGCGCGGGGCACCGATCATCGTGTCGTCGTCGATGCCGAGCATGATGACGCTGCGGAAGTCGGCGGTGGAACCCGGGGCATACCCTTCCGCAAGTCGGGCTCGCACGTTCCCCTTGTAGAAGCGCACTGCCCAGTCGACCCCCTCGACCCCGCGAACGCGCTGCAGGTCGGTGTCGGCCATGCCGGTCGTTTCATCCATGTAGCGCACGTTCGGGTCCATCACCCAGATGTCCGCTTCCTGCACGTCGCGAATCTGGCTCGTCGTGCGCTCCATGATGGCGATGAAGATCGACACCTGGTGCGCTATCAGCAGCGAGGCGAACATCACGCCGAAGACGATGCCGAAGTTGACCGGGATGCCCGTATTCGCGAGATAGAACTCGATCGTCATCCAGCGGAACCTC
>JBBQII010000133.1:0-8175 GCA_038324795.1 Gemmatales bacterium | reverse complement strand
TCCACGGTTTTCCGCAGGGCCAGGTGCTGCATCAGCCCCTTGAGTTGTTCGATGAAATCAACGTCAAGCTGTTGCGGACCTGCGGAGGTATCGTTCGCGTCGAGTAACTGCCGGGCCTGTTTCATCGAAGTGGCCACGTCGTCGAGGATCGATTTCGCGGCGACGTCTTTCGCCTTGTCCGCCTCCTGAATCGCTGCTGTCAGGGCCTTCAGGGCGGCGTCCTGCCGATCGAGCAACCGTGACTGTTTCAATTTGATGAAGCGCGGCATCTCGCCTTCGCCGCGGTTCTCCTGCAGGTAGCGCATGCGCGCCAGCACATTGTCCTGCAGTTCGATGCACAGCCGCACCGCGGCCGAGAGCGGGTCGGCCCCTTCGGGCAGCGTCGGGATTTCGCTGATCGGTTCAACGGGGTCCATCGACTTGGGTTCATCGACATTCCCCGTGTCTTTCTTCGCCACTTCGACCTTGATCTGGTCGGGGTCGAACTGGCTTTCGTCAATCGGGTTCTGCGCGAGCGTGATCGGCTGTTCGGGGTCAACCTTCTGCCCAGCCAGCACCAGCCCCGCTTGCGCGACCTGCAACGCCCGCAGAGCCGCCTTCTGGTTGTCGATGATCTGGGCCGGCTGATTGTTCTCAATCAACTCGGCAGCGCGCTTCAGGTGGAAGTTCACGCGATTGGTGCGCAGGTTGCCGAAGGCTGCCTGCAGCGGGTCGAGAATCGTTTTGCGACCCTGTTTCTCGGCCTTGTACATGAGGTAGGTCAACTGCGTTTCAAGACCGGTCTCAGTGTCGAAGATGGCACGCTGCTGCTTGCCGAGCGTCAGCACTTTTTCCTGATCGCCGTCCTTCAAATCTTCAATCTCTTTCGCGATCGTCTTCGGCGCGATCACCTGCGTGCGGCCCAGCACTTCCTCCTGTTGCTCGTAGAGCAACCGTGTGGAGACGGTGCAAGTCTGCAAGTCGCGCCAATCGTACAGCCGGCGCAGCATCTGTTCCAGCAGCAGCGTTGCCAGCTTCTGATGGTCCTTGCCGGCCGACAATGCGGCTGTGCGCAGCGTCTTCAGCCTTTCGGGGGCGGCATCGGCTGCGCTGCGAGGCCGGGCACCGGCCAGGTAGACCGCCAGCGGTGCATGTTCCTGTTCCAGCAGGCGGGTCAGCAATTGAGCGATGACTGACAGCCGGCCGGCCATGAAGTCATCGCTCATGTGGTTGCGTTCGTACTTCGCGGTCAGATTGCGGAAGTGAAACTGAATCTGTTTGGCGGCCGCGAACGCCTTCTGCTGGGCGTCGAGCATTTCGCTCCAGGCCGGATCGCCTTCCGCGCCGGTGCCAGTCTGCAGGAACTGGCTGCCGCGCTTCCAGGCCAGCAGTTGGTTTCGCCACGCGATGCGGGCCTCTTCTTCCAACTGCTTTGTCTGCTCCAGTGTTTCCAGGTGGAAGTCGCTGGGTTTGATCAGCTTGATCAAGCCCGGCGGCGACACGACGTTGCCGCGACCGGTCGGGTTGTTGTCGCGAACGCGGACGAAATACCGCAGATTGCCGGCGTCGGGCAGGTCCATCTTGCGCAGATCCCAGTTGAACCGAACCGTGTTGTCGGTCCCCGTTTGCGGCAATGGCCCGGTGATCCGGTCGGTCAGCGGTTGCGGCGGCTGGTCATCAATCTGAATCATGAACTCGATGCCGGCGAGACCGAGCTTGTCCTGTGCCCGGAAGGCGACTTCGAGCGACGCGTTGCGCGTCTCGGCCAGGTCTCGCCCCGGGGCGAGCATCTCGATCTCAGGCGGGTCATCGGGCGTGACACGGACGTCGTACACTTCGGGCCGGGCTTCGCGGAAACCGTTCGACTCGTAAAGTTCGATGCGGTACCGGCCGCTGCGTTCGAGCATCAGCGTCTTTTCGAAGCGCGTGGGTGAGCGCTGGTCGATGACGCTGACGACGTCGCTGATCCCGGCAACTTCGGGTGTGAAGATGAACACGGCCTTGTCGAGTGGCATTGATGCTTCGAGTTCCAGCCGCACTTGCGTGCCTTCGAGGCCGGCCAGTTGACCGTTGGCTGTCGCTTTGTTCGGCAGCCCGGCGTAGCTCGGGTACTCGTAGTAAGCGGCGATCGACTTGATGAAAGGCCTTTGGATGACCTGAATTGTCTGCGGGTCAGTCAGGTAGTCGCCGCCTTCGAGTGTGAATTCGATCGGCTCGCGGACTTCGGGAAAGGTGTGGCTGATGGCGAAGCCGCCCTCGGCCTCCTTCACCACGATGTTCTCTTTCGTCCACGTGTCGCCGGTGCCGATGCGGTAGGCGAGTTGCACTTTCTTGGGCACTTCCCCCGTCACGGTCGCATTGATGGCGATCGCTTCCAACTGCGGCACGGCCCAGCCGTTGGCGGGCGGTTGCACGGCAATGGTCGTGCGGTGCGGCCAGCGCGTGCGCGAGAACGGGTTGGCGAAGCGCTCGGCCCCGATGGCCAGGTAGTTCGGCAGCAGCACGCCGACGACGCCAATCACCAGCACGCACAGCGACGCACGCATCAGCCAGCGGCGTGCGGGCCGGCCGTCGATGGCGGCACGAAACGCATTCGCATCGGTGGATGGGTCACGCTCGAGAGCGGCGGCAGCAAAGGCTTTGCCCTGTTCCGATTTCAGTTCCTGAATACCCGCGGATTGATGCAGCAGTTCGTACAGTTCGAGGTGCTGCCCGCCGCCGGCCGAGTCAAGCCGTGCGAGTACCGCCTGATCGCTCCAGCGTTCGCGCAAAGGCCGAATGATCGAGAACCAGCCGAGCAGGCCTGCGGTGATGACAACAAGACCGAGCGTGACGACGCGGGCGGATGTCGGCAGGTGCAGTCGCCAATCGATAATGAGCAACAGTGCGAAGGCAACTGTCACCAGCGCGAACAACCGCCCCAGGCCGACGGCCAGCAGCGCGAAGCGCAGCCGACGGCGGAACGCGCTGCAGCGCGAAGCGATCGACCGGGATAGCGGGGTGTCGCTCACTTCTTCAGTCCTACTCGTTCGCTGGTATGGTAATCGAGTTTCACGCTGACGATCCGGCCGTTGCCGACATCGGAGATGAACAGTCGGCGATCGGTATGCGTGCCGACGTAACACGCATGCATCAGGCCGACTTCATCGCCGCCAATGGGCACCTTGCTGTCGGGCCCGGCGCTGTCGACATTGCCGTAGCGGCCGACGCGGGTGATGACGTTGCCGGCTGAATCGAGGATGGCCACGCTGTAGTGCGACGGTTCCGGCGCGATCGAGCGGGCGAAGTCGTCCAGCGTGAACCGGGAGAACCAGCAGGCACAGCCGCCACCCGCCTGTGCCGCGTTGAAGCCCGCGAAGCCGACGCCGCCCATCAACCAATCCGCCCCCTGCACCCAACCGCGGCCCAGGCCGCCGCTTTGCAGCATCAACGGTCTGTCGGGTCGTTCGCTGGCCGGCAGCGGCACCGGGGCGCGGTCGCTCGAGGAGATGAACTTGCTCTTCCTGGGCGGGACCTTCAGCAGCGTTTCGCTCATGTGGTCGAAGTAGCGTTCGCCATCCACGAAGCGTGTCGGCGTGGCCATCATGTAGATGTTGTCATCGCGATCCATGCCGATGCCGTCGATCTGCGGGCAACCGGGCACGGCATCCTCGTAGATCATCCGACCGTGCTTGTCGAAGACATGGATGCAGGCCCCCGTGGAAGAGAACGCCCTTCCGGGGTAAACCTTGGGCGAGTACAGCTTGCCGAACAGTTGCTCGGTCGCGCCGCCGACGCCGGGGTGGAACTTCTTCTCCTTGCTGCGATCCTCGCCGGAAAAGCGATACGCGCACGACACCACGACATGCCCGCGCGGTGAAACGTGGAAGCCGCCCTGATGGTAGCAGACCGGCGAAGCCGACGGGATCACCAGCCCGGCCGCGGCCTTGCTGAACCGGCCGAACATGCCGCAGCCGACTTGCGGCAACTCTTCGCCGTAGTCGTAGGCGACTTCGCGGAAGTCGGGGAAGGTGTACCGCACAATGACGTTGGTCGTGCGCAGGTAGAGATGACCATCGAGATCGAAGGCCCCTTCGAGCGCGTTGAACGGCGTGTCGATCAGTTTAATCGTGCCGGTGTCGGGGTCGATCTCGAGCAGTTGCTTGAACGCCTTGGTGGTCGCGCTGCTGTCGGCCTCGCCGACGTACAGTTTGCCGGTAACCGGGTTGACGATCAGTTGTTGAATGGCATTCGATGGCGGCCGGGCACGCTGAACCTGCTTGACGGCCTCCTCGCCGAAGTCGCGTATGACCTTCAGTTCCTTGCCCTGAGGCTGCAGCAGTTGGATGCCGCACTTCTCCCAGGGGGAGGTGCGACCGCCGTCGCCGGGATGCACGCCGCGTTCGAGATTCTGGGTACTGTCGCGCCCCAGCCAGATCGTCGGCGGCTCGGTCCACGAATCGATTTCCGCGCTGTAGAGTGCGGCATGCTCAATGCCGGTGTAGGTGCCGTAACGGCCCTTGAATTCGGGAATCGGCAGCAGGTATTCGGCCTTCAGTTTCGGATCATCGAACGACGTATAGATGCGCAGCTTGTTCTCGAACCCGTTCGATGGCACTTCCTTGCCGCCGCGCTTGTGCAGCAAGCCGTTACACAACAGCCAGGTGAAGGCATAGATCTCACCCGTCTTGCGATGAATGCGGACGAGGGCGGGCTTCTCGGTCGCGATCGACTTGAGCAGTTTGCCGTCGGCATCGAAGACCTGGATGCGGTCGTTCATGTAGTCGGAGATGTAGACCCGGCCCTTGTCATCGCAGTCGACCGATGTCGGCACGGCCAGTTGATCGGGTCCGTTGCCATTGGCCTTCGGGTCGATGCTGCCCTTAAAAAGGACCGGTTCCTTGTCGCCATCGAGTTCCATGCGCAGGACGCAATGTGTCGCATCGAAGTTGAGCGGGTAACGCCAGGCATAGCCCGAGAGATAGACGTACTTGCCATCGGTACTGATCGCGGCATGCGTCGGCTGGATCTCGGCCGTCTTGCTCTTGTACTGGAACGTGATCTTATCGAAGGCGACGACGGTCTTCGGGCCCGTGAGGTTTCGTCCGCCGGTCGTGCCATCCGTGCTCAGGCGGTTGAGTTGCCGGCCGACAAGGGCGATTCGGCCGTCGCGTACCGACATGGCCGTGGCCCCCGCTCCGGACATGCCCAGCACGTCGTAAATGCTGGCGTTGTCGCCGGAGGTCAACAGCGTCTGCTGGTAGACGCTGTTCTTGAGCGGCCATTTCTTGTTGTCCTGCGGAAACTCCTGCCAGTTCAAACCTTTCACCTGGTCGAGCTTGTCGGCCGGGAACGGGTAGACGGTGCGTTCGTAGGCACCGGTGTGGCTGAACTTCTTGAGCGTATCAACCCCGCGCCCTTCAAAGACGTAGACACCGTCTTCGGCGGCCTGAATCAGCGGGACTGCCTCGGCAATGCGCTTGGTAGGCGACCAGTACAGGTTGCGTTCAAACGAAGGCTTCAACCCCAGCGACACTCGAACAGTGTGGGCATCGCGATTCTCGACGTAGCGCCCCTGGTCATTCTTCCCGTCCCAGATGAGAGACTGTTCGAGCGTGTTCTTCTGAAACGGTGCCGGGGCCGCGGTTCCGAGCACGCCGCTGGCAAGGTGCCGGACAATCCGGCCCTTCTCATCCTCAATGGCGACGGTCGCATCGCAATAGGCCTTCGACGTGAAGCGGATTTCGACACGATCGCCATTCGGCGTGACGGTCGGCTTTACGTTGAACGCGAAGACCTCCCGCCGCTTCACGGTGAATTCATCCTTGTCCGCCGCGCGCAGGGAGAGTGCGGTGAGAAGGAGAGCGGGGATACAGGACAGTCGAAACCACTTCATGGTCGACTCCGGGAATATTCGTGCATCCCTTTGGAATGCACGCTAAGCGTGCCGTTCGTTACTTCAACCCGATCGTTTCACTGGTGTGGTAGCCCAGTTTGACGTTGACCACCCGGCCGTTGCCGGGGTCGGCGATGTAGAGGCGTTTGTCGGTTTGGGTGGCGACGTAGGGGGCGTAGAACAGGCCGACGCCGTCGCCGGGCAGGGGGACTTTGCTGTTGGGACCGGCACTGTCGAGGTTGCCGTACCGGCCGATGCGCAGGATCAGATTGCCGGCCGAATCGAGGACGGCCACGCTGCAACGGTCGAGTTCCGGTGCGAAGCTGCGGTTGAGGTAGTCGAATGCGAAGCGCGCGTTGTAGCAGTCGCAGCCGCCGCCCGAGCGTTCTGCATTCTTGCCGCTGAAGCCGACGCCGCCGTAGAACCACTCGGCCCCGTCGACCCACGCCTGCTTGACGATGCCGTTGTACAGTTCCGGCGGGCGAGTCGGCTGGATGTCCTTCGTCAGCGGTACCGGTGCGGTGGTTGTGTCGCTGAGGACTTTCGCCTTGCGCGCGGCCACTTTGATGATGGTGCCCGTCATATCGTTGAAGTACCTCTGCCCGTCGAGAATGCGCGTCGTGGTCGACATGATGTAAAGATTGTCGTCGCGATCGATCCCCAGGCCATCCGACTTGGCGATGCCGGGGAGCGCATCTTCGTAGAGCAACTTGCCATGCTTGTCCCAGACGTGGACTTCGCCCCAGCGTGCACGGCCCGGGAACGCGGGCGGCTGGTACGGTTTGCCCGACAGTTCCGGCGGGGCGTCGTAGATGTCCTTGCGGGAGACGGTGGCGTTGTCCGTATTGTTGACGGCAATGAACAGGTTTCCCTTCAGCGAAATCGCCATGCCGCCGTGATGATGCAGCCCGGCATGTTTGACAGGCAACCGCAGCACTGAAGCGGCCTTGGTCGGCTTCGCCAGTCGGCTGCTGCTTGTGCGGATGTCGGCCACTTCCTCCCCGTAGTCCCACGGGACTTCACGCCAGTCACGCGGGTGGTAGCGGGCCACTTCGTAGAAGGTGCGCAGATAGGCCAGCCCGTCGGCATCGAAACACATGTCCTCGGCATCGAACGGCAGCGGGACAATTTCAACCTTCTTCGTTTCCGGGTCGATGCGCACGACATCCTTGTACGACTTGCCGGAGGCGGCCTGACCTTCACTCAGGTACAGCAGCCCCGTGGCCGGATCGACATGCAGGCGTTGGCGAGCGTATTCGGCCGCTTCGGTGCGGACGACGGATTTGGCGGCATCGTCATTGAAGTCGCGTTTCTTGATGAACTTGCCGTCTTCCAGCAAATAGATGCTGACGTTGGTATGGCGAACGCGGTCCCGCGAAATGAAGTCGGCCCGGCCCCATTCGGCACAGAACCAGATCGTCGGTGGATTGGTGTAACCATCCAGTTCCGCCCGCAGCGGGATGCCCTGCGAGCGATCGAGTACCGCGTTCATCGGCAGCGGGACCGTCCGCACCACGGAAGAATCGGCGAACGATTTTACGATGGTCAGCGTGCCGGGCGGGGCATCTTCACCTTTCTTCAGCGGGTTGTTGGTCGGCATCAGCCACGAGAAGATGTAGATCTCCTGCGACTTCGGATGGATGCAGACCTGCGCGGGGGCCGGCGCTGCAATCGACTTGAGCAACTTCCCGGCGGGACTTAGCACCTGCACGCGCTTGTTGGCATAGTCGCTGACGTACAGCCGGCCTTCGCTGTCAACGGCGACGGATGTCGGCATCTTCATCTGTCCCGGCCCGGTACCGGCATCGGCCAACTTTCCACTGCCGGCCAGCACTTCAACTTCCTTGCCAGTGGCACAGTCGATCTTCATGACGACCGGCAACCAGTCGTAGCCTTTGATCAGCACGATGTCGCGTGTGGCGGCCTGGCCGTGGGCCATGACGTAGCCGGTGAGGTACAGCGTCTTGCCGTCGGGGCTCAGGGCGCTCGAACGCGGGACGACCAGCGTCTCCTCGCGCGGGCTCAGCTTGAACGGGATGCCGACGGCCGGGCCATGCAGGTCGAGCCCGCCGGAGGAACCATCGGTGGCCAGGCGGTTCAGGCGCAGCCGGCTGACGGCAATGCGGGCATCGAGCACGGCCATGGTGGAGACCGCGTTGCCCCAGACCGAGCCGTGATAGTTGTTGTGAACGTCGATGCCGAGGCTCAGCTTCTCGCTGAAGCCGGCGTTGCTGCCGGACGAGAGCAGCGTTGCCTGGTGGAAGCCTTCCTTCATCGCGCACTCGCTGCCGTCCTGCGGCATCGCGTGCCAGTGCAGGCCT
>JBBQII010000132.1:0-8180 GCA_038324795.1 Gemmatales bacterium | reverse complement strand
CCTACACGCTGGTCCGCGACGAACGGGACGGCATCGACGCCAAGTCACCTCAGGTGGCCGCGGTCGTCGATGGTGATCTCGATATGTTCATGCACACCTACCTGCGCTGGAAGACCGAGCGCCAGCACAAACGCAAATCCGCGTAGCCACTCGCGGCGTCGCCATGAGTTCGACAGGAATGGCGACGCCGCGAGCAGTTGAAATCAAAAGGAATCAACCACGAAAAACGCGAAATACACGAAATGAAATCAGTGGACGATCCTCTCTGACTCGACTTTGGGCGAATGCCCAAAGTTGACCAGAAGTCCCAGGCGAAAACCAGTCGCCTTCAGGTAGTTGTGGACCTGCGATCGATGCTCATCCGTCAGTTGACGTACGGCCTTGATCTCGAGAATAATTTTGTCGTAAAGGACGAAGTCGGGAACAAACTTGGCTACCAGGGGAACGCCCTTGTAGGCGAGAGGCAGTTCTCGCTTCGTACGGAATGGAAGTGCCTGGATGGCAAACTCCAGCTCGAGACACTCGTGATAGACGGATTCGACAAAGCCCGCGCCCATTGCCTTGTAAACCTCGAAACAAGCGCCCACGATCTTGAAACTCTCATCCTTGTAAACGATTTCGCCCATTTGCCTTTCCTTTCGTGTGTTTCGCGTTTTTCGTGGTCGCCTTCTTCTGCTAATCATCGAATTGTGAACCGGGAAACCTTCGAGCGAAAGTAAAAAGTGTCGTTGATGCGCGACGGACGGCTCGAATGAGCGCAACGCAAGTGGCTTCTCCAGTCGCGATTGACAGGTTCCCGGACTTGGCTAGAATCCGTACTCTTCCGAGTCGCAACCCGAAGTTGCTGAAAGAGTGGGAGCCGTGGCCGACGACTTACATGCGGGCGATGCGATCGCCAGCCGGGCCGAGAAGCTGCAGAAGATCGAGGCAATGGGCCTTGATCCCTGGGGCCAGCGGTTCGATGCGCACACGTCCGTGGCCGATATTCTCGCCAGGGACTGCCTCTCGTTCGACGATGGCCCTACCGAAAAAGTCCGTGCCGCCGGCCGAATCGTGCTGCGCCGCGACCAGGGGAAGGTCCACTTCCTGCAGGTCCGCGACATGACCGGCACCATCCAAGTCATGATCGGCCAAAAGCAGGTTGGCGATACCGGCTGGCAACTCGCGCAGAACTTCGATCTCGGTGACATCATCGGTGTCGACGGCATCTTCGGCCGGACTCGCAAGGGGGAGCCGACGATCCGGGCCGAGGGGCTGACATTCCTGACAAAGTCACTGGAACCGCACCCCGAAAAGTTCCACGGCATGCACGATGTGGAATACCGGTTGCGGCATCGGTATCTTGACCTGGTCTACACGCCCGAGACGCTGCAGCGAACGAAAGACCGCATCACCATCGTCCGCACGATCCGCAACTTTCTCGATGCCCGCGGCTTCATGGAAGTCGAGTCGCCAACGCTGCATTCGATCGCCGGCGGTGCGGCGGCCCGACCGTTTGTCACGCATCACAATACGCTTGATATCGACTTGTTCCTTCGCATCGCACTCGAACTGCACTTGAAGCGGCTGCTGGTCGGCGGGTTGGAACGCGTCTACGAAATGGGCCGGGTGTTCCGCAACGAGGGGATCAGCCATAAGCACAACCCCGAGTTCACGATGCTCGAGTTGTACCAGGCGTACGGCGATTATCATTCAATGATGGACTTGACCGAGGGGCTGCTCGTCGCCTGTGTTGACGCCATCGGCGGCGGCCGCGTGCGACCGTGGGATGATCTGTCGGTCGACTTCAATCCTCCCTGGCAGCGGGCACGCTACGGCGACCTGTTCCGCGAGCACGTTGGCGTGGCCATTGACGATAAGACAGGTGTTTTTGAAGCCGCGATCACCCAGAAGCTGCCGACACAAGGCAAAGAGCATGACGTCCTGGTGCAGGAACTGTTCGAGCACCTTGTCGAAGAGAAATTGTCCGGCCCCGTATTCGTCTACGACTACCCGGCAGCGCTGTGCCCTCTGACCAAGCGCAAGCGTGACAACCCCGAACTGGCCGAGCGTTTCGAGTTGTACATCCACGGTATGGAACTGGCGAACGCTTATACCGAACTGAACGACCCGATCACGCAGGAAGCAACTTTCCGCCGGCAGTTGTCGGGCATGAAGGCCGAAGACTCGATGGCGACGATGGACGATGACTTCATTCGCGCCCAGCGCCATGGCATGCCCCCGGCCGGCGGCCTGGGTATCGGCATCGACCGGCTGGTGATGCTGCTGACCAACACCCCGACGATCCGCGATGTAATTCTGTTCCCCCTGATGCGACCCGTTTAGCGGCGAGCCCGACGGGCTCGCCGATGGCGAGCCGCTAAACACTTGACACGGATGTCATGTATAAATTACTTCTCTGCTGGCGTTATCTCCGCACCCGCTTTCTTGCGGTCGTCTGCGTCGTCAGCGTCATGCTGGGCGTCGCAACGCTTGTCGTCGTCAACAGCGTCATGAGCGGCTTCAGCACGAAAATGAAGGACCGCATGCACGGGCTGCTTTCCGACGTCATCGTCGAGACATCCAACATCAACGGTTTTCCGCTGACGGATGATGAGATGATGGCCCGGATCATGGCCTCCCCCGTGGGCGAACACATCCAGGCCATGACACCGACCATCGAAGTCGTCGCCATGATCAACTTCGAACACACGCTGATGAACAGCCGCGACCCGGGCCTTTACGCCATGGGCGATCGCCAGAAAGTCAGCCGGCCGGTTCAACTGATCGGCATCGACCCGAAGGGCCGGGCCGCCATCGGCGGTTTCGCGAGGCATCTGCGGCAACCGGAGCGGCGGGCAAATCCCTCCTTCGAGCTGACCGCCGAGGCACGGCGCTGGTTCGACATCCAGAACCCGCCCGCCCCGCGCATCGCACCGGCCATTCCACCGGGCTGGCCCGAGGGTGTGCCGCTCCCCGAGGAAACGCCCGAAGCGCCGATCGATCCGCAGGGCGCAATCGTCGGCTACGCGATTGCCTGCTACCGGGACACGAACCCGCATACCAACGTGGAAGAGGATATCTTCACTCTTCATCCCGGCGACACGATCAACATCCTGACCGTGGGCAGCGGCAAAGAACAGATACGACCGGTGTACGGCCAGTTCGTGGTGGCTGACTACATCAAGACTGAACTGGCTGAGTGCGATTCACACGCTGTGTTCGTGCCATTGCAGTATCTGCAAGCACTTCGAGGCACGCCCAACCGTTCGACGCACATTCAGATCAAACTGAAGGACTACGCGAATGCCCAGTTCGTGATCGCTGAACTTCGCAAGATCTTCCGCGACACGTACACGTTTCAGATCAATACGTGGGAAGACAAGCAGGGTTCGCTGCTGGCCGCGATCGACATTGAACGCGGCATCCTGAACCTGCTGCTGTTCCTGATCATCGGCGTGGCCGGGTTCAGCATCCTGGCGATCTTTTCGATGATCGTTGTCGAGAAGACGCGTGACATCGGCATTCTGAAATCGCTGGGTGCCTCGAATCAGGGAGTCATGATGATCTTCCTGGGCTACGGTCTGCTGCTGGGCGTTGTCGGCTCGGGCCTGGGTACCGCGCTGGGCTTGGCGATCACGTTCAACATCAACCCGATTGAAGGCTGGCTGAGCACCATCACAGGCACGGCTGTTTTTGATCGCAAGGTTTACTACTTCGATGCGATACCGACCAATGTGGAAGCGTCGAACGTGATCTTCCTCAACCTCGGGGCGATCGGGATTGCCACCGTCTTCAGTGTCCTGCCCGCCCTGCGCGCGGCCATGCTGCACCCCGTCCGCGCTCTGCGGTTTGAATAATCCTTCTTCACGGCCGTTTACGGCGTCGCCGGAGACTTGAAATGATCGTCGCCGAGAACCTGCACAAGACGTACAAGCGTCATGCCGAGAAAGTAACCGTACTCAACGGCCTTGACCTCGACGTGCACGATGGCGAATTCCTGAGCATTGTCGGCTCATCCGGCAGTGGCAAAAGCACTCTGCTGCATCTGCTCGGCACGCTCGACAAGCCGGATGAAGGCACCATTCACCTGAACGGCAAGCGCATCGACAATCTCCCGGGTCGGGAGCGCGACCGGATGCGCAACGAAGTCTTCGGCTTCATCTTTCAGTTCTACCACCTGCTGCCCGAACTCTCGACGATCGAGAATGTGCTGATCCCGATGATGGTCGGAAGCGGCATCCGTGGCTGGTTCGGCAAGCGCCGTGAAGCGCGGATGCGTGCCTGCGCGATTCTCGAACGCGTCGGCCTCGGCCATCGGCTGAAGCACAAGCCCCGTGAACTCTCGGGCGGTGAAATGCAGCGGACGGCGATCGCGCGGGCGCTGGTCGCCAGGCCGCGAATCCTTTTCGCCGACGAACCGACCGGCAACCTCGATGTGCGTGCCGGCAGTGAAATCGTGCACCTGCTGCGCGACTTGAACCACGATGAAGGCGTCACTATCATCATGGTCACGCATAATCTGGAACTGGTCTCATCGACCGATCGCGTCTTGAGGATGAACCTCGGGAGAATGGTCGATGATTCACCGAGCCTGCCGGTGGCCGGCACGCTCTGGAGTCCGCAGCATGAGTATGGGACCCCGCGTCTACATCAACGGGAAGCTGTTTGACAAGGCAGACGCCAAGATCAGCGTCTACGACCATGGTTTGCTGTATGGCGACGGGGTATTCGAAGGCATCCGTGTCTATCACGGGAAGGTGTTCAAGCACCGCGAGCATGTCGACCGCCTCTATGAGTCGGCCAAGTCGATCGCGCTTGAGATCCCGATGTCCCGTGAGGACATGATGAAGGCCGTCAACGATACGGTGAAAGCCAACAACAAGGTCAACGGCTACATTCGCCTGATCGTCACGCGCGGCCCCGGGACGCTGGGGCTCGATCCGCGCAAGTGCGAACCGAACATCATCTGTATCGTCGATGACATCAGCCTGTACCCGGCCGAACTGTATGAGGTAGGCCTGGAGATCATCACTGCGGCCACCATCCGCAACCATCCCAACGCGGTGAACCCGCGCGTCAAGTCGCTGAACTACCTCAACAACATTCTCGCCAAGATTGAAGCGATCCGTGCCGGGTGCCTCGAAGCGATCATGTTGAATCACAAGGGCGAAGTGGCCGAGTGCACCGGCGACAATCTGTTCCTGGTGAAGAACGGCGTGCTGAAGACGACCACTTCGGAATCAGGCATCCTCGAAGGCGTTACACGCAACGTCGTTCTTGAACTGGCGAAGAAAGCCGGCATCCCGACCGTTGAGTGCTGCCTGACCCGGCACGATGTCTATATCGCCGACGAATGCTTCCTGACCGGTACCGCCGCGGAAATCATCGCGGTTACCAAGGTGGACGACCGTCCGATCGGCACCGGCAAGCCCGGGGCGATCACTAAACTGCTGCGCGAGCGGTTCCAGGAAGTGACGAAGGAGTAAGGAACGGGCGCAGTGCAACGTTCGCTTGTATAATCACTCTCTGCTTCCATCCTTTCCCTGGAGTGACCCATGCGAATCTCCTTGCTTCTGCTGTTCGCGGCGATGGTGCCGGCCCGTGCGGCCGAGTTCCCGATCGAAGAACTGCCGACCGATCCGAAGGCTGCCAAGATCGTGCTGATTGCCGGCTCGAACTCGTTCAAGCCCGGCGAACATGAATACCTGGCCGGCCTTTCCGTGCTGGCCGATCTGCTGAAGCAGACGCCGGGCGTCGCACCGGTGCTGGCGATCGACTGGCCGAAGAAGCCCGAAACGCTGGCCGGAGCCAAGGCCATCGTCTTCTTCTTCGATGGAGCGGAAAAGTCGATGGTGTTGAAGGAAGACCGTCTGGCGCAGATACAGAAGCTGGCCGATTCGGGCGTCGGCATCGTGCATTTTCATCAGGTGATCGACTACCCGAAGGATCTTGGCGAACGTGCGCGTGCGTTGGCCGGTGCCGCGTGGGAGAAGGGACATTCCCAGCGTGCCCACTGGATTGGTGAGTTTAAGGAATTCCCGAAGCACGAGATCACCAAAGGCGTGACGCCGTTCAGGATTGACGATGGCTGGCTGTTCAAGTTGAAGTTCGTACCCGAACTGAAAGGCGTGACGCCGCTGTTGCGCACCACCGCGCCAAAGGCGACTACCGACTCGAAAAGCAGCGATGATGTTGTCGGCTGGGCGTTCGAACGCCCGAACGGCAAGTCGTTCACGTTCACCGGCTGCCACTTGCACAACAGCCTGGGGCAGGAGGGCTATCGCCGGTTCCTGACCAATGGCATCCTCTGGAGCGCCGGTGTTCCGATCCCCGAAGGCGGCGCTCCCGTCAAACTCGGTGACGAAGACCTCAACAAGTACTTGAAGCCTGTCGTTAAGAAGTAACACCTGTAATGGCGAGCGGGGGGCGTAAGCCCCCTGTTCCTGTGTTTTTCTTCCCAACTGAGATTCCTTTTTGCCTTCCCATCGCTTATCACTCTCCTGATCAAACGTATACATCGCCCGGCGTCAGCCGAGGTGCGCCATGCAGGCGGTCCTTCGATCGCAGGTCCTGGATGAACTGCGCGCCCGCATCAGCCGGATCGAAGGTCCCGCTGATCGCGGGACGGCCGCGCCTGGACGTTCCACGGGCTTCACGGCACTCGATCAGCTGTTGCTGCATCGCGGGCTGAAGCCGGGAACGCTGGTCGAATGGCTCAGCACGCAAGAAGGCAGCGGCACGGCCGGTCTGGCGTTGGCGATCGCGGGGGCGCTGCTGCGCGAAGGCGGTTTGTGCATCGTCGTCGACCCCTGGCGGGAGTTCTACCCACCGGGGGCGCAGGTGCTGGGCATCCCGCTGGAACGCACGGTGGTTCTGCGGCCGCCGCTGGGCACCTCTGTCTGGTGGGGTTGGGAACAGGCGCTGCGCTGCCCGGGTGTGACAGTGACCATCGGCTGGGTCGAACGAATCGATGATCGCGTTTACCGCCGACTGCAGCTGGCGGCCGAGACCGGCGGCAACTTCGGTTTTCTGCTGCGGTCGACGGGCGAACGCTCGATGGCTTCCTGCGCGGCCACTCGATTGGCCGTGCAGCCGTTACCGTCGCGTCAAGAGAGTCGGCGTGTGCGTGTCGAGGTATTGCGCGGCCAGGGCGGCGGCCGGCAGACCGCTGTGGAATTGGAACTGGGCGATGAAGCGGGTGATGTGCCTGTACCTGCCGAATTGGCTGATCCAGCGCCGTCTTGCGGGTCGGCCCGAGGGTGAGCGGGCGCTGATTGTTCATGCCGGGCCGGGGCGAGGCAAGCCGCAGGTGGTCGCCTGTTCGCACGCCGCGCGAAAACGCGGCGTGCTGCCGGGCATGTCGCTGGCCGAGGCCCAGTCGCTGTGGCCTGCCGCGGCCGGGCGTGCCGTCCGCTTTGAGGAGCATGATCCCCAGGCTGACCGACAGGGCCTGCTGGATCTGGCACGCTGGTGCCAGCAGCAGATCAGCCCGCGCGTAGCGCTCGACCCGGGCGAAGCACCCGATTGCCTGCTGCTGGATGCCACCGGCTGCGGCGAAGAACGCTTCGCCGAGGAGGCCATGGCCGCACTGGCGAAGCACGGTGTGCGTGCCCAGGCCGTGATTGCCGGGACGATCGGCACTGCATGGGCGCTGGCCCACTTCAGTCTGGGCGACGGGCTGTGCGCGGTGCCGTCAGGCAGCGAAAAGAATGCCCTGCGGCCGCTGCCGATCGAGGCCCTGCGTCTGACTGCGTCGATCGTGGAGACACTGCACGAACTACGCGTCGTTCGCATCGGGCAGTTGCTGGCGCTGCCGCGTTCGCAACTGCCGTCGCGGTTCGGCATTGAGATTCTGCGGCAAATCGACCGGGCGCTGGGCAGCGTGGCCGAGGTGCTGAACTTTGAACCGCTGGTCGAACCACTGGTCGGCTCATGGGAGTGCGAATCACCGGCAGCCGAAGGGCAGGTACTGAATGCCGCGATCGAGTACCTGCTCGATCAGTTGCTGACGAAGGTGCCGACAGAGCAGTTCGGCATTCAGCAATTGCAGTGCACGCTCAAGCCGGTCGATGACCCGCCAGTCGTGATCGCGATCGAACTGCTGCGCCCCAGTGCCCGCAAGCGCGACCTGCTGGAACTCGTCGCGTTGCGGATCGAGCAGTTGCGACTCGGTGGCGAAGTGGGCCGAGTCAGCGTGG
>JBBQII010000131.1:0-8187 GCA_038324795.1 Gemmatales bacterium | reverse complement strand
TTCATCGGGTACAGCAGCCGATCGGGATGATAAACGCGTTCGAGGTAGTGTGATACCTTCTGGCACAGGAAGCCTCGCGTGAACGGATGTTCCGCATCGCCGCGCAGCTTGACAGCGCGGCCATCCTGCACCGTCACGGTCATGCCGCACGTGTCGGGGCAATCATGCGGGCAGACAGCCCGGACGGTGGTCAATTCCTGCCGCATCGTGCTTCCTCGCGGGTCGGGGGGAAGTTGATCGTACCGCAAAGGGAACAAGGCGCTCAACATCGATTGGCCAGTCGAGGTAGTCAGGTTGCTCCGCAACCGGATGTGCTTCCCGGTTGCGGAGCAACCGGGCTACCATTATGCAACTGGGGGACACTTGGCTGAACGCGCAATCTGATGAGAACGCCGATGGACGACAGGTCTCGCGAAATTTAAGAGTTTGCTTCCGTTCAACCCTGAACTTGCAGTATATTGGCTTATAGTCTTCTCATCGGCCGATGCCCGACGCTGAATGACCGTTCGCGGTGTCTGTCTCCGTGAACGTGGGAGTTACCCTTTTCCCTGCCAGTGGGTTCGGGAACGGGGCCGTCCGACTGCCGACACTGATCACTGGTTTGCAAAGGTGGGCCGATGCCAGCACCCGCGAATGCTGATGAATTTGTCGAACTCATCCGCAAGAGTGGCGTGGTGGAAGAGGCCCGTTTGACGGCTTACCTTCAACAGCTGCAGACCAACTCCGGCATTCCCAAAGACGTCGCCCGTTTCGCCGGGCGTACCGTTCGCGACGGCATCCTCACCAACTTCCAGGCCGAGCAGTTCATGCTGGGCAAATGGAAGCGGTTCACCATCGGCAAATACAAGGTCTTGGAACGAATCGGCTCGGGCGGCATGGGGCAGGTGTTCCTCTGCGAACACAAGCTGATGCGGCGCAAGGTGGCCGTCAAGGTACTACCCACCGCCAAGGCGGAAGATTCATCTTCGCTGGACCGCTTCTATCGTGAAGCCCGCGCCGTGGCCGCGCTCGATCATCCGAACATCGTGCGCGCCTACGACATCGATCAGGACGAGAACCTGCACTTTCTCGTCATGGAGTATGTTGACGGTGCCAGCTTTCAGGATCTGATCAAGAAGTTCGGGCCGATGGATGTGACACGCTGCTGCCACTACATCTACTGGTCGGCCATCGGCCTGATGCACGCCCACGAGGCGGGCCTGATTCATCGCGATATCAAACCCGGCAACATCCTCATCGACCGTGCGGGCACCGTCAAGATTCTGGACATGGGTCTGGCACGCTTCTTCAACGACGATGAAGACATGCTGACCAAGAAGTACGACGAGAACGTCCTGGGCACCGCGGACTACCTGGCCCCCGAACAGGCGATTGACAGCCACAGCGTCGACGGCCGGGCCGACATTTACAGCCTCGGCGCCACCTTCTACTTCATGCTTTCCGGCCATCAGCCGTTCACGGATGGCACGGTCGCCCAGAAGCTGATCTGGCATCAGACGCGGCTGCCGAAACCGATCCGCGAGGAGCGGCCGGACGTACCCCAGGGTGTGGCCGCCATCGTCGAGAAGATGATGGCAAAGGATGCCAACGACCGCTACCAGAACCCGATGGAACTGGCCGAGGCATTGGCCCCGTGGATTCAGACGCCGATCGATCCGCCGCCTGACAAGGAGATGCCGACACTCTCCGCCGCGGCCGCGGCTGTCGGCGGGGCACCGGTGTCGCAGATCACGCGGCAGACCCCGCAGTTGCAGCAACCGAAGACGATCGCACCGTCCGGCGGCTCCGGCACGAAGCAGTCCGGTCCCGGTTCGAGTGGACGCAAGAGCAGCGGCAGTCCGCGGAGTTCGCATCCCTCAATGCCGGCTATTCGACCGTCAACCACGACCAGTGACTCGGAACAGACACGTCGCCGCACCACCGCGGCCCCCGTCGTCGAAAAGATGCCGGTGAACGCCGGTGAACCGGCCGTCTGGGAAACTCTGTCGGCAGAGACCAATGATGCCGCCCGCGCGAACACCGAGCGCCCGATCGCGGCACCCAAGAGCGGCAAAAAACCGACGCAACTCGAGCCGATGCCGCTCCCCGATTCCGGCGAGCGCCCCCTGCCTCGGCGAAAAAAGTCGTCTTCGCTGGTTCCACTGGTCATCATCGGCCTGCTGCTTCTGGCCGGCGGTTCGATCTACGGCGTTTACCGCCTGGTGTTCACCAGCCCCGGGCCGAAACCGAATGAGACTGTCGGCCCGGGCGACAACGACCCGCGGATCCTCACCGTCGGCCGCCGCGATCCCAAGGCGATGTATCAACGTGTGAAAGAGGCGCTGGATAACGTTAAAGAGGGCCAGCGTATTGTCATCCTCGATTCAATATGGGAAGAAGAACTGACAATCACCCACGAAATGGGCCGACGCGTCAAGGGCGTGACAATCGAAGGCAGCGGCACCCCCGGCACGACTTGGGAGTTCCCCGCCGGTCAGCCGAAGAACAAGATGATCCAGATCCAGGGTGCGGCCGGGCTGACCATCCGCAACTTGAACTTCAAGGGAAACAAGGACACCAACGTCGGCATCATCATCTCCGGTGCCTGCGCTGGCCTGGTGCTCGAAGACCTGACGTTTTCCGACCTGCGCGAGCAGGCCATCCGCTTCGACAACTGCCACGGGGCGGACGACAGCCCGGTCATCGTTCAGCGCTGCCAGATCGTCGGCAACAGATCGTTCCTGTCCAGCGCGATGGGCATTCTCTTCCAGGCGAACTCAAGCGTGGACAACCCGAAGCCCATCAACGAGTTCATCACCATCCGCGACAAACGGATCGAAGGCACCTTCAGCCAGGACAACAAGGAAGCCGCCATCGTTTTCACCGGCAACGCCTCGCAGATCGAGATAAGCAACAACCGCATCTGGCAGACCGGCGACGGCATCTACTTCAAATCGGGCACCATCTTCCGCGTCCGTATCGAGAACAACACGTTCCACACGCACGGCACGGCCATCCATTTCAAGCATGCCGGCACACTGGCGCAGAAGCAGAACATCAACAACCAGAAGATCAAAATCGAACGCAACTACTTCTTCAAATCAACCGTGCTGATGAAGTCGGATGACAACGCCACCCTGTCCCCCCTCAACGCGGATCCGTCCGACAACGCCCGGAACAAGGACTCGAAGGAAGGCGTACCGTCCATCAACTCGCGAACCATCGACGTCGATTTCCAAATGAACATCGACGACGACAAGACCTTCCTGCGGTCGAAGAAGAACGGCCCCCTCAACGTCCCCGGCGGCCTGACGATCGGCGCGCCGCCGGTGGAGTGATTTCACGATTTGCTTTATCCCAAGGCGGACGATTTGCACGCGCGAACCGCCGGTGAGGGCAACGCCGCGAGCGGCGGCTTACTCTTCCAGGTACGTGTAGCCTTCCATGCCCGACTCGTAGAACTTCAGGAACTCGCGGGATTCCTTCAGCGAGATCTTGCCCGCCCGCAGGGCCCGTTCCACGTACTGGCGCATCCGTTCGATCAGCTTCTCCGCGCTGAACTGCACATAGTGAAGAACTTCACGAACGGTGTCACCGGGGATGAATTCATCCACGGTGTAGCTGCCGTCTTCTTCCAGGTTCACGTGCACCGCGTTGGTGTCGCCGAACAGGTTATGCAGATCGCCGAGGATTTCCTGATAGGCCCCCAGCAGGAACGCGCCCAGGTAGTAAGGCTCGCCGATGTACGGGTGCAGTTCCAGCGTGCTGCGCGTGGCACGCAGGTCGATGAACTGGTCGACCTTGCCGTCCGAGTCGCAGGTGATGTCGCCGAGCACGGCCCGGCGAACGGGTGCCTCTGTCAGTCGATGGATCGGCATGATCGGGAACAACTGCTTGATTGCCCAACTGTCAGGCATCGACTGGAACACGGAGAAGTTGCAGAAGTAAGTATCCGACAGCATCGTGTCGAGATTCTGCAGTTCCTCCGGGACATAGTCGAGTTCGCGCACCAACCGCTGCAGCTTGCGGCCCACGGCCCAGAAGAGCCGTTCCGACAGGGCGCGCAGTACGATCGTCAGGTAACCCAGGTTGAAGAGATTCAGCGTCTCTTCCATCGCCTGCACGCTGTCGTGGTAGCTTTCGAGGAAGTTCTTCTTGTTCAAATCGCGATGAATGCTGTGCAGGTCCGCGATCGGCTGCGGAGCATCCGCGGGTACCTCATCGGGTGCTTCGCAGCGGTCGAAGTTCGAGGTGCCCAGCACGTCGAACACCAGCACGCTGTGATAGGCAACCACGGCCCGGCCCGACTCGCTGATGATGGTCGGGTGCGGCACCCCCGCCTCATCGCAGACGCCCTTGATGCGGAACACGACGTCGTTGGCGTATTCCTGCAGCGTGTAATTCACCGATGATTCGAAGTCGGTCTGCGAGCCGTCGTAGTCAATGCCCAGACCGCCGCCGACGTCCATGTACTTCAGGCCTGCGCCGGCGCGATGCAGTTCGACGAAGACGCGGGCTGCTTCGTTGAGCGCCTCTTTCACTTTGCGGATGTTCGTGATCTGGCTGCCGAGGTGGAAGTGGGTCAGTTGCAGGCAGTCGCCCATGTCGCGGGCCTTGAGGTAGTCGAGGGCTTCGAGCACTTCCGTGATCGTCAGCCCGAACTTCGAGCGGTACCCCGCACTCGACCGCCAGCGCCCTGCCCCGCGCGAGGCGAGCTTGACGCGCACGCCGATCACGGGGCGCACGTCCATCGCCTCCGCGTGGCGGACGATTGATTCGAGTTCGGTGAAGCGCTCGACGACCGGGATGATGTTCTTGCCCAGCTTGCGGGCCAGCACGACCATCTTGATGAATTCGTCGTCCTTGAAGCCGTTGCAGATGATCGGTGTGTCGTTGCCGTTGGTGATCGCCAGCACGGCCAGCAGTTCCGGTTTCGAGCCTGCTTCGAGGCCGAAGTTGAACGGCTTGCCGAAGTCGAGAATCTCCTCGACGACATGCCGTTGCTGGTTCACCTTGATCGGATAGACGCAGCAGTAGTCACCGGAGTACTGAAACTCGGTGATGGCCGACTGAAACGCGGAGGCGATCTCCCCGACACGGTGGCGCAGGATATCCGCGAAGCGGATCAGGATGGGAAGCTGGTAGTCGCGGTCACGCAGTTCATCGACGAGTTGCTTCAGGTCGATCGACTCTTCGTCAATCTTGTTCGGATGAACAGTGACGTGGCCCTGCTTATTGACGCCAAAGTAGCCTTTGCCCCAGTTGCGGATGCCGTAGGTTTCGATGGAATCGACCAGCTTCCACTGCCGCATCGATTCCGGGTCAGTCGTCGCACGTTCCGGGGTCTTGGCCATCAGGGGAGTCTCCGAGATTTAATCGCGATTCGAATGTCACTATAGTACGGTGAGCGGGCCGGGGTGCAATCGCGGTCTGTGTGAAATTTTCCAGTGCATGGCCGAGCGGCCCGCACGCTCCACCGGAGAGAGTTCATGTTCACCCATTCGTTCGCATTGCTGGTGATGTCCGCCTTCGCTCCGATCGCTGCCGATGAACCGGCGGTGCAGAAGGAGTTGGAGAGACTGGCGGGGACGTGGAAGATGGAATCGTTCACGGCGGATGGAATGGAGATCAAGCCGGAGAAGAAAGCATTCTTCGTCTTCAGCAAGGACCAAGTCGAGCTTCGAGTAGATCGAGTTGGCGAACCAGTCCAGAAGGCAAAATTCCGGCTCAATGTGACAAAGAACCCAAAAATCATTCAGATCGCCGGAGACTTGGCGAATGGCGAGCCGGAGTGGATTTAAGGCCTGTTCGAGATCGATGGCGATGAACTCAAGATCAAATTGCAGTCCGTCAGTGAGCTTATCGGCAAAGATCAGAAAACCGGCAAAGTGGTCGACAGAAAAGCGAAGGTCGGGCCTCCACCGACTGCTTTCGATGACAAAAACGGCGAACTGCTGATTTTCAAGCGAGTGAAGAAGTAGCCGCGTAAGCGTGCATCCCGCATGGATGCACGAACAGCGAAATCAACGTTCAGGAGGATTGAGATGACCAGCCTCGCTGATGCACTGCCGCCCGAGATAGCCGCACAAGTTCATCCCGACTGGCGGACGAACGAAGCCGGTTACCGGTCGGTGCGGGACAACCTGTTTAAATCACACTTTGGACAATGGATCTGTTTCGCGGATGGCACCGTCGTCGTTTCATGCAGCAGGCCGGTCGTTGTGCTTCGGGATGCTCGCAAGACGGCGCGACATCCGTAGATGATCTGTGTTGGTTTCGAGGATCAACCCTGTCGGATACCCCGGAAGTCGTTCGACTATGGTAAGGCCTATCCTCGCGTTCCGCTAATCTGCTAAATCGATACAATACGTGCAGATGCACGCACAAGGGGCAAACTTTCGTGCAGAAGAAATTAACCATCACGGTCGATGAGTGCGTCTACAACGGTTTACAACGTATCGTCGGCCGTCGCAAGATTAGTGGTTTCATCGAGAACCTCGTCCGACCGCATGTCACCGGAAAAGACCTTGAAGCGGGCTATCGGGAAATGGCGCAGGATGAACAGCGCGAAGCCGAAGCTTTGGAACGGGCAGAAGGGTTAATCGGGAGCGCCGTAGTGTGATTTAGCAAGACTGACGTGAACGGCGAACTTGTCATCGTGCATCCCGCAGCGATGCACGATGATAGCCAATCCGTGCATCCCGTTGGGATGCACGCTAAACTATTCGTAATGACACATAGCACTGAAACCCGTCCCGCCCCCGAACTCCTCGCCCCCGCGGGCGACTGGGAGTCGCTGCGCGCCGCGGTGGCCAACGGGGCGGACGCGGTCTACTTCGGGTTGCCGCTGTTCAATGCCCGGCATCGGGCGCACAACTTCACGCTCGAAGAACTGCCGACCGTGATGGCGTATTTGCACGATCGCAACGTGCGCGGCTTCATAACGCTGAACACACTGATCTTTCCCGATGAACTGCCCGATGTCGCGGACTATCTGGCAGCGATCGCGGCCGCGGGAGTCGACGCGGTCATCGTGCAGGATCTGGGCCTGGTGACGCTGATCCGGGCCACGGCCCCGTCGCTGGCGATCCACGGTTCCACGCAGATGACGCTGACCGAACCGCGCGGCATCGACTTCGTTGCCAGCCTGGGCGTCGAGCGTGTCGTCTTGGCGCGGGAACTGTCGCTGGATGAGATTCGCAAGGTCACCGCGGGGACCACTGTGCCCGTTGAAGTGTTCGTGCATGGGGCATTGTGTGTCGCCTATTCAGGGCAATGCCTGACCAGCGAAGCGCTTGGCGGCCGCAGCGCCAATCGCGGGCAATGTGCGCAGGCCTGCCGACTGCCGTACGAAATGATCGTCGACGGCACACAACGCGACCTGGGCGATCGCGCGTACCTGCTCAGCCCGCAGGACCTGGCCGCCTACGAACAAGTTGGCGAGTTGACGAAAGCCGGTGTCATCTCCTTTAAGATTGAAGGCCGCCTCAAAGGCGGGCCGTACGTTGCCGCCACGACGCAGACATACCGCGCGGCCATCGACGAAGCGGTGAAAGGCGGCCAGTTCGCATTGGATGCCGTCGGCCAGCGTGAACTGGCGCAGGTCTTCTCGCGCGGGCTGACGCCGGGATTTCTCAACGGCAACGACCATCAGAAACTGGTGCAGGGTCGGTTCCCCAAGAGTCGCGGCATCTGCATCGGCAGCGTACGCTCTGTATCGCGGCGGGGCGTGCACGTTTCCCTGACTGATCGCGATTTCAGCGTGATCCGTGCCGGCGACGGAGTTGTCTTCGATCTGGGCACGCCAGCAGAAAAGGAACCCGGCGGCCGGGTCTGGACGGCCCGACCCGTCGGCGATGATGTTGTCGAACTGACCTTCGCGGCCGAGGCGATTGATTGTTCACAGGTGCCGATCGGCTGCCGGGTCTGGAAGACGGACGACCCGGTGCTGCGCAAACGGCTGGAGCAATCGTATGCCCACGACCGCCCCGCGCGACGACGGCCATTGAACGTGAAGGTGCGGGGACGCGCCGGCGAAGCGCTGACGGTGACTGCGAACGGCATTTCGGTCACATGGCCCGGCCCGTTGGAACTTGCCCGCAAGCATGCGCTGGACGAAGCAGCCATCCGCGAGCAATGGAACCGACTGACCGACACACCGTACGAACTGGCCGAGGTGACGCTGGATCTTCCCGACCCCGTTATGGT
>JBBQII010000130.1:0-8189 GCA_038324795.1 Gemmatales bacterium | reverse complement strand
GCAGCGTTTCGCTTTGGTACTTCTTGTGCAAGTCGGCCAGCATGCGGCCGAAATCGGTGCGCTTGCCGGCGGGTCGCTTGCCCTTCAACCAGTCCGTGATCGACAGGGTCGATCCATCGTCCCCGGTCGGCTTGTACTGCTCGGCCGCGGGGCTGAAGTCGTTGCTGAAGGTGTAGAGATGAACCGTGACATCCTGCTCATCATGCAGTTGCTTCAACAGCGGTTCGCACTTCTCGACGTTGCGGCGAAGGACTTCCCAGCGCGACAGCTTGTCGTACTCATCGGTGATGCTCATGCTCTCCGAATTGTCGAGCGCGAGGACCAGGATCGACTTCTGCTTCGGCTGTTCCGTGACCGAGATGGCAGGCCGCAATGCCGTGAGGATGGCGATGATGAGCGCCAGCAGTCGCAGCACGACGAGCAGAAACAGCCGGCGCGGCGTAGTCTGCGACGAGCCGACGTACGTCCAGACGGTCAGCCCGATGAGCGCGGCACCGCAGACCGCGAGGACGATGTAACCCGGGACGTCCGCATTGGTCAGCGGCCGCCACGCGGGATTGGAGACGACGTTCCAAAGCTGCTGGGAATCCATGGCCATTATTGTAGCACGGGAACCGCCGCCGCGACGCGATTCATTCCTCGTCGCGGCCATGCGTCAGGGGGGAGAGGGCACGGCGCATGATTGATCGCATCATGTCGAGCGGCGCGGGCTGGCCCGTGAACAGTTGATACTGCAGCGATGCCTGGCGGATGAACATCTCCACGCCGGTGACGACGGCACAGCCGCGTTCCTTCGCGTCTTTGATCAACATGGTCGATTCGGGGTTGTAGACCGTGTCGAATACCAGCATGCCGGGCTTCAGCGATCCCTTGTGAAAGGGGCTGTCGTCGACGTTCGGGTGCATGCCGATCGGCGTGCAATTGACCAGCACGTCACAGTTGATCGAGTTGCGGGCTTCCCACTCGAAGGCCTTGCCATTCACCTCGGCTGCCAGTGCCGACGCCCGGTCCATCGTCCGACTGCTGATCTGCACCTGCGCCCCGGAACGCTGCAGCGCATGCGCCACGGCGCGAGCCGCTCCGCCGGCCCCCAGCACCAGCGCATGGCATTCGCTCAATTGGCGTTTCACGCCGTCGTCGTTCGCAGGCAGGTTCGCCTCGATGCTTTCGAGTGCCGCCTGATAATCGGTATTCCACGCGTGATGGCCATCTTCCTTGCGGACGAGCGTATTCGCGGCCCCGGTCTCCTTCGCGCGGTTGTCGAGTTGTTTCGCCAGCGCCGCCGCCCCTTCCTTGTGCGGAATGGTCACGCTGTAGCCGCGAACAGGAACCTCGTCGAATGACGTGATGGTCGCCTGAAGTTCGCCCCGCGGCACGCGGAACGGCAGATAGACGGCGTTGAGGCCGGTCTTCCGGAACATCTGGTTGTGCAACAGCGGGCTGAAGCTGTGCGCGACCGGATCGCCGATGACGCCGAACACCTGTGTGTCCTTGTCGATCGCATCGACGTGATAGGTGCGGCGCAATTCGTCGAACGACGGCAGGCCCGGGGCGATGCCACGTTCCTTGTTGAACGCGGCATACGTGAACGGGGCACCGTACTTGAGGCTCAGCACCCGGCTGGGGAAGCCCATCTCGCCCATGCAGTGGCCAATCGTCGGTTTGGTAGCGTTCTGAATCAGGTTCAGCACGCGCATGTTGTCAGCCGGCGACTGGGCGGCGACAGCGATCTTGTAGACGTCGCCGTCGAGCTTCGTCATCTTCGCGTAGATCTCATCGAGATCTTCGGGCGTCTCGCTCAAGTTGTGGTAACTGATGATTCGTTTGACATTGCCGAACCGCGGGATCTCGTGCGCAATGTCCCATTCCAGGTCGATCCAGTCGAAGCCGGAAACGATCGCCTGGCGGATGATCACCTTGCGCTCGGCCTCGGTCCCGGTCCAGCGGCCGCCATCCTCACGACGGCGCAGCGTGGCGACCCATGGGCACTTCTTGAGCGGCAGCAATCGCTTGAAGTCGATCGCCCGGGCCAGGAAATCAAGGCGCACCTCGATGAACGCCGCCCCGCGTTTGACGGCCTCGTCAAGTTCGACAATCATCATCTTGTGCCGCGTACGGCCGATGATGACACAGACACGGTCGATGTTGGTTACCTGTTGGGGATGCACGCTGGTGGCCCTTGTGAAGGCGAAAGCAGCGACCTTCTTGTCCCCTCTCCCCCGGCTTTGCGGGGGAGAGGGTGAGGGTGAGGGGGTTTGACGCCTGTCCATCGGCAGGTTCTTCCCCTTCACCCCGGCCCTCTCCCCCGAAGCGGGGGAGAGGGGGTCAGAGCGGTCGTCGCACGGAGAATGTTGGAATCGACGGCTTATTTCTTCTTCTGCTGCAGCTTCGCCCACGCGTCGCGCAACGTCACGGCACGGTTGAATACAGGCGAACCGGGCTTCGAGTCGCGGTCGACGCAGAAGTAACCGAGGCGCTCGAACTGGCAGCGATCGCCGACATTCATTGATGCCAGCGATGGTTCCAGTTTACACCCGGGCAGCACTTCCAGCGACTTCGGATTCACGTTGACCCGATAGTCCTGTCCTTCGGGCACATCATCGGGATCGGGCTTCGTGAACAGATGATCGTAGAGGCGTACTTCCGCGTCGATCGCATGCTTCGCGGAAACCCAATGGATCGTCCCCTTCACCTTGCGGCCATCCGGGGCATCGCCTCCCTTCGTGGCCGGGTCGTAGGTGCAATGCACTTCGGTGACGGTGCCATCCGCATCCTTCACCGCGCTGACGCATTTCACGAAGTACGCCCAGCGCAGGCGGACTTCCTTGCCCGGCGCGAGACGGAAGAAGTCCTTCGACGCGGCCTCCATGAAGTCATCGCGTTCGATGTAAATGACCTTCGAGAACGGCACCTTCCGCGAACCGGCCGATGGGTCTTCGGGGTTGTTGACCGCGTCGAGATCATCAACCTGCTCGTCGGGGTAGTTGTCGATCACCACGCGCAACGGCCGCAGCACGGCCATCGCGCGCGGGGCCTTCTTGTTCAGGTCTTCGCGCAGTGCATCTTCCAGCCAGGCGATGTCGATCACGCCTTCGAACTTGGAAACGCCAATCCGTTCGCAGAACTTGCGCATCGCATCGGGCGTGTAGCCGCGACGGCGCACGCCCGAGATGGTCGGCATGCGCGGGTCGTCCCAGCCGTTGACGATCTTCTCGTTCACCAGTTGAATCAGCCGGCGTTTGCTCAGCACCGTGTAGGTCAGGTTCAGGCGTGCGAACTCGATCTGCTGCGGGAGATGGATGCCAATGTTCTGGATGTACCATTCGTACAGCGGGCGGTGGTTCTCGAACTCCAGCGTGCAGATCGAATGCGTGATCCCTTCGATCGAATCGGATTGGCCGTGGGCATAGTCGTACATCGGGTAGATGCACCACTTATTGCCGGTGTGCTGATGCTCGGCATGCAGGATGCGATACATCACCGGGTCGCGCATGTTGAAGTTGGGCGACTTCATGTCGATCTTCGCCCGCAGCGTGCGCGAACCATCCGGAAACTCGCCTGCCTTCATCCGGCGGAACAGGTCGAGATTCTCTTCAACGGTCCGGTTGCGGAAGGGGCTGTCGGTGCCGCCCTTCACGTCGCCGCGGGTCTTGGCCACTTCGTCGGGGGTCAGGTCGCAGACGTAAGCCCTGCCGTCCCTGATCAGCTTTTCGGCCCAATCGTACAGTTGGTCGAAATAGTCGGACGCATACAGTTCACGGTCTTCCCAGTTGCCGCCCAGCCACTTCACGTCGTCGCGGATCGAGTCGACGTACTCCTGCTCTTCCTTCGTCGGATTCGTGTCGTCGAATCGCAGGTTGAACTTGCCGTTGTACTTCACGGCCAGCCCGTAGTTGAGGCAGATCGACTTGGCATGCCCGATATGCAGGTAACCGTTCGGCTCGGGTGGAAAGCGCGTATGCACCCGCCCGCCGAAGCGACCCGTACGGGCATGTTCTTCGATGATCTCCTGAATGAAGTTCAGGGAGGGTGTTTCGGGTTGGATCATCAATCAACACTCCTGCGGACGTATCCAGGGGACTGACGTCCCCCGCTCGCCTTATTTCACTTCCCCGTCGGCAGTCGGCCGTAAAGTTCTGTCAAATCCGCCAGCCGGCCGATGACATGGTCGTTAAACGCGCCGGGTCGCATGCGCCAGCGCCAATTGCCTTCGGCCTTGCCGGGCATGTTCATGCGAGTTTCCGTACCCAAATCGAGAAGATCCTGCATCGGAACGATCGCCAGCACCGCCGTCGACTTCCACGCGGTGCGGATCAGGTCCCAGACGATGTCGTTCGCATCCCTTGCCAGATAGCGATGCAGAAACCAGCGCTCATGATCGCTGGTCGAATGATACCAGCCGCGTGTCGTGTCGTTGTCGTGCGTGCCGGTGTAGACAACGCAGTTCGACTGAGCGTAGTTGTGCGGCAGGAACGGGTTGTTCGAGTTATCGAACGCGAACTGCAGAATCTTCATCCCCGGCCACTGGAACTTGTCGCGCAGTTCGTACACATCGGGCGTGATCTCGCCCAGGTCTTCCGCGATCAACGGCAGTGTGCCGAGTTCTGTCTGCATTTCGAGGAACAGGTCGGCCCCGGGACCTTCCACCCATTTGCCGTTGACGGCCGTCGTTTCCCCGGCGGGCACATGCCACGCGGCACAGAAGCCGCGGAAATGGTCAAGCCGTACGAGATCGACCATGCGGAACGTGGCCCGCATCCGCTCGATCCACCATTTGTATCGGGTCGCCTTCATCGCCTTCCAGTCGTACAGCGGGTTGCCCCACAACTGGCCGGTCGGGCTGAAGTAATCGGGCGGGACACCGGCCATCACTTTCGGGCGCATCGCCCCGTCGAGCAGGAACAGTTTCGGGTTGGACCAGACATCCGCCGAGTCCCCCGCCACGAAGATCGGCGCATCGCCGATCAGCTTGATGCCGCGCGATACCGCGTAGTCCCGCATCGCCTGCCACTGGCGGAAGAACAGGAACTGCGCGAACTGGTGCTGGCCAATCTCTTCGAGCAGTTCGGTACGTGTGAATTCAAGCAGCTTCGGGTCGCCGCCGCTGCGCATCAATTCCCGCGGCCAGGTGTTCCAGCTTGCGCCGCGGCGGGCGTCCTTCAGCGCCATGTAGAGCGCGTAGTCGTCGAGCCAGTCACGATGTTCGGAGCAGAACTGGGCATAAGGCTCACGGATCCAGGCCACCTGCCCGGCCCGGAAGTTTTCCCAGGCCCGCTTCACCAGTGCCTTTTTGAAGGCATTGACGCGCGAATAGTCGACATTGTCATCGGGCAAGTACTGGCCGGTCACGTCAAAGGTGTTGATCAACCCTTCGCGAATAAGCAGGTCGGGGCTGATCAGATTGACGTTGCCGGCAAAGGCGGAGTAGCTCTGGTACGGCGAATCCCCGAAGCCGGTCTGGCCCACGGGCAGCATCTGCCACCAGGTCTGGCGGGCGCGGGCGAGTGTATCGATCCAAGCGTAGGCGGCAGGGCCGATATCGCCGATGCCGTATGGGCCGGGTAGACTGGTGGGATGCAGCAGAATGCCGGATGCGCGCTTCGGTCGGGGGTTCATCCACAGTGCCTTTCATCAGCAGGACGCCGGCCGCGCAGCACGCGACAGTCTCTATTTGACGATAATCCGCGAAAGAAGCAAGGCGATGTCCGCAAAGCCGGCCGATGAACCGACACTGCTGGAAGGCCGGGACTACACCGTGGAGGCCGGCTGCTGGATCTTCACGGCGGACTTCCTGCGCCGTCGCGGCTACTGCTGCGGCAATGGCTGCAGGCATTGCCCGTATCGCGAAGGTGATGAAGCGACAGCCACCAATCCGGCAACGCGACCATCGCCCGTTTAGCGTGCATCCCAACGGGATTCATCAAGTTCGCACATAGAAGGAATACCGCAACATGGAAGCGATCACCGTCTCGCAGGCCCGCAACGTGGATGCCGTCGGCAAGCAGGTGCTTCTGCGCGGCTGGGTCCGCACCCGGCGGGACTCGAAAGGCGGCTTCAGTTTCATCGAACTCAATGACGGTTCCTGCCAGGGGAACGTCCAGGTGGTCGCCCCGGGCGAACTCGCCAACTACGAAAGCGAAATTAAGAAGCTGCCCACGGGGGCCAGCATCGCTGTCGAGGGGGAAGTGAAAGCCTCCCCCGCGAAGGGCCAGGCGACCGAGATCCAGGCATCAAAAGTCACGTTGATCGGCACCGCCGACCCGGAAAGCTATCCGCTGCAGAAGAAGGGGCATACCTTCGAGTACCTGCGCACGATCGCCCACCTGCGGCCGCGGACCAACACGTTCGGCGCGATTGCCCGGCTGCGCAACCAGGTCTGCAAGTCGATCCACGATTTCTTTCAGGAGCAGGGCTTTCTCTACATCCACACGCCGATCATCACGGCCAGTGACTGTGAAGGGGCCGGGGAAATGTTCCATGTGACGACACTGAAAGGAAAGGACGCCGCGAGCGGCGACTACAGCAAGGACTTCTTCGGCAAGCCGGCATATCTGACGGTCAGCGGACAGTTGCAGGTGGAATCGTTCGCCTGTTCGATGGGGAAAGTCTATACCTTCGGGCCGACGTTCCGGGCGGAGAACTCGAACACGCCCCGGCACTTGGCCGAGTTCTGGATGGTCGAGCCGGAGATGGCCTTCTACGAACTGGTCGACAACATGGCCCTGGCCGAGGCCTTCCTGAAGCGGATCATCCGCGACGCACTCGAAAAGTGCGATGAGGACCTGAAGTTCTTCGCCGAGCGCGTCGACAAGGAAGTCTTCACCCGCTTGAAGAACGTACTGGAGAATCCGTTCCTGCGCGTCTCATACACCGAAGCAGTCGAGGTTCTGGAAAAGTCCGGCCAGACATGGGAGTACCCGGTCAGTTGGGGCATCGACCTGCAATCGGAGCACGAGCGGTACCTGACCGAGAAGCATTTCAAGCAACCGGTCATCCTGTACAACTACCCGCGCACGCTGAAGCCGTTCTACATGAAAGTGAACGACGACGGCAAAACGGTTCGCGCGATGGACGTCCTCGTCCCCGGCGTCGGCGAGATTATCGGCGGCAGCCAGCGCGAAGAGCGCCTTGATGTGCTGGAAGAACGGATGCGCGAACAGAAACTCGACCCCGCCGCCTACAGCTGGTACTGCGACCTGCGCCGCTACGGCACCGTCCCGCACTCGGGCTTCGGCCTGGGTCTGGAGCGCACCATCCTGTTCCTGAGCGGCATGGCCAACATCCGCGACGTGATCCCGTTCCCGCGCACGCCAGGGGTGGCGGAGTTTTGAAACTCACAGCCGACTGTGTTCCCTCGCCTCTTCGTACGCCGCTTCAAAGTCGACATTGATCCACCCCAGCCCGCCCAAAGCCAACGGCAGCGTGGGCAGCGGATGGCCGACACCGAGCGGCCGGTGGCGCACTTCAAGGGTGTCCGCCTCGTCGACTCGCGTCGGCCGGAACGAGGCGGCCGTCAGCGGTGCCAACTCGGGGAGCGGTTGCTGTGGAAACATCATTGTCATCAAGTCGCGGAACGGTTCCGAGTGTCGGCTGGTGACGATATCGACGATGATCAACCCGATCGCCCGGGAAATCATCGCGGCACACTTGGCCGAGAACGCCCGTCGAACGTCATCACGATCTTTATTTCCGGGAGACACCAGTTCAATCGCGGCCACCAGCGTTGGCCCGCCGGATGTGTCGTATACGTTGATGCTGTACTCCGGAGGGAAGACGGTCGGCAGTGTCAGATCGGCGGAGATGATTTTCGGTTGCGTCCCATTGCGATCGACCATGAAAGGGGGGCTGCAACCGTCAACATCTTCCGCCACAGCAACCCGACGGCGATTACAAACTTCCGCGAAGCAATCGCGAGGGATTGTTCGGTTCAATTGATCCATGATCGAACATGCCCAACTCGAAAAAAATCCCTCCCAATGGCGTCGCCCCGCCAGGGGCGGGTGAAAGTGATCGAGCAATGGCATGATTCTTCTCCTGACGGATTGAATTATCGGTCAACAGCGAAGAAATGTCCATTGCGGTCACGAAGTGATTGGCGACGGTGCACCACTTAGCCTGAGGCGCAAGCGAAGTCACCCATTCGCGCGTACACGAGCAAACGCCTTCGCGTGCGCTTCAGGCGAACGAGG
>JBBQII010000129.1:0-8201 GCA_038324795.1 Gemmatales bacterium | reverse complement strand
CATCGATGACGGATGTGGCTTCGCTCGTACTGAGCATCGGTTCCACTTTGCCGCGAACCTGGAGCTCGAGGGTCGCGTCCAGCGGCGGCGACTGCTCAGTGGTGCCATTGCCGTAGTAGAATGTGGCGTCCCACATGGCGTGCTTTTGAGAACCAAGCGTCGTGGTCCTGGCTTGCGTCGTGGCTTTGGACTTCTTGGATGTCGGCGCGCTTTTGGGGCTTTTTGTTGTCTTTGCCATGTGTGGGTGAAACTCCTGTGGAACTCCCCGCCTGAAAAGCGGATGCGGCGTCGCGACGGGCGGAGGGCGTCGGCGAGTCGGGTGGACAGCAACGTGCCGGTCCACATGCTGCACCAACCTGCGAAGAGTTCGCGTCGGTCGATGCATCAACAAACGTGATTGGATCATGCGGGTCAGCCGATTGCGACGAAAAATTGAGCAGTTGTCCCGTTGAGAGGCAATCAGAGTCGCAGAATCACGGGTTTGCATTCAGCTGGATGCAAAAGGTCACCGACTTCTCGCCGAAACTTCGCGGACATCGCACCCGAGTTTCAACGGTTGTATTTTTTTCAAAAGTTTGTTGCATGGCTCAAGTATCGTCGTAACAATATCTTCACATGGCAGTGAAATCTGCCTGACGAATAAGGACTGCCGGGAGATGGCGGTTCTGGATCTCCCATGCCCTCGGAACGCACGAAGTATTCCGGACCCCCGATTAGGACCTCTCCCATGACTCGCCCCTCGAGTTCCGTTGACGTGTTCCTGTTCCGCCAGTGGGTTGGCGGGACTTTCGCGATGCTCGGATTCATCTGGATCGGGCTGATCGTTCGCGATATGTACCTCAGTACGATGTCCGTCGATTCGACCCCGTCGATGTCCGAGCAGTTTTTCAGCTTTCGCACCGGTTACTACTTCGCCGCCGCACTTGCAATGTTCATTGCGGGCATCTTCCTGCTGTTTCCCACCCAAACCTTGGAACAACGCGAGTACCGCAGCAAACGTCGGCATCGTCGGCGTCATCGCCGCCATGAAATGCCATCGGCTGCTCCGGCCCATCCGGAAGCACCGCTGGTCTCCGACGATACAGTCTCGTTCGAAATGAATTCCGATACCCCGATCACCGGACTTCCCGTTGATGGCCTGACCGTCGCGCCGATACCCGGGACCCGTAAGAAGGTCCGTGTCAAACAGCGGGTGCGAGTTCGCATTCGCAAAGGCGAGCAGTAGCCGCTCGGCTTGTGCGAAATTTGCCGCTATGCTACGCTTCCCGCAGTTCGAGTGGCCCGATCAATTCGGGCCATGCTCATCCCTTCCCCGACCTGTCGCAAGGATGCGTCCATGGTTCGGCTCATGATTGCTGCTGCCTGTTTCGTCGTCGTCGTCTCGTTTGCATCCGCCGATGCCGATTCGGACCCCCGGATTACCCGGGCGTTGGCACTGCAGAAAGCGATCACCGACGCCAAAAGCCATCTCGATGCCCGCCGGCCGCTCGACGCGGCCACGGTCCTGGAAGCGGAAATCCTGTTCGCCAATGGCGACGAACGCTACCTGGCTCTGCTGAAAGAAACGTACATTGCCTGCCTGCGCGAGTTGTCGCAGAACGGCGGCAACACCGCCCGCGTCGATCACTTCCGCAGGCAGTTGCGCATTCTCGATCCGCAATTGAACACCGATGACCTGGTTGCCGCGGTGTCCCCCGCGCCGGCCACGATGCCCGAACGGATTGACGCGCCCGCACCGGCGAAGGCTGCTCCCAAGGGCGACCCTTTCCAGCAAATGCCGCTCGACCGCCAGCCCGCGGCCGCGACGAAACCGAAGCCGCAAGTCGCGATGCCTGATGGCTGGCAGTCGTATGAGTCAACCAACTTCCGCGTTCTCTATCGGCAGAACCGTGAACAGGCCGGGAAACTGGCCGCGCGGGCCGAGCAACTGCGCTCGGCGACATTCGAGCGCTGGTTCGGCCCCGCCGGAGCCGACTGGGCACCGCGCTGCGACGTCTGGCTGCATGTCACCGCCACCGAGTATGCGGCCGCCACGCAGAAGCCCGCCGCCACGCCCGGTCATGCCTCGGTCGGCATTCGGGAAGGAAAGGTTCTGCATCGCCGGATCGATCTGCGACTTGACTCATCGAATATGCACGATTCCGCACTGCCGCGCGAGATCGGCTACGTCGTCCTCGCCGACTTGTTTCCCGATCAACCGTTGCCGACCTGGGCGCACGTGGGCATGACCATCCAGGGTGAGTCGCCGATGGAAATCTCCCGCTACCTGCGGTCGATGGCGCGACTCTTGAACGAGAAGAAGTTGCTGGCCGTGCGCGACCTGCTGAAGATGCCCGACTTCCCCGAGGCGGAACGAATCACCGCCTTCTATGTCGGAAGCGTTTCGTTGGTCGACTATCTGGTGAAGCTGAAAGGGCCGCGTGCGTTCGTGCTCTATCTGCGGGAAGCTCCGCGCCGCGGCTACGAGGAGGCGCTCGATCGCCATTACGGCATCAAGGACGCCGCCGATCTGCACGATCGATGGTTGAAGGCCTCGCTCAAGGGCGAGTAACTTACCCCGGGCCGCCCAACCGCGACCACAGTGCGTCGAAGCGCTGCCGGAACGCGGCCACGAGTGTGCCATCATCGGTGACGATCAGGTTCTCTTCGTTCACCATCGTGGCCGAACGTGTCCAGTTGAAGCTTCCCGACAGCAACCGCTGGCCATCGACGATCGCGAACTTGTGATGCATGTGCGCTTCGGTGCGATCGATCACCGTGGGCACACCGGCCTCGATCAATCGTTGGATGTCCGACCCGGCATCGTATGCCTTGTCGTTGTCCGTGATGATGCGCACGGCGATGCCCCGTCGGTGAGCTTTCTCGATGGCCGCGGTGATGCGGTCGTCGGTAATCGTGAAGACGCAGACATCGACCGACAGTCTCGCACTTTCAAACTGGCGGATGATCTCGCGCATGCAGTCCTCGCCCGGCGAAAAGTACGCGCGGGAACCGATCGCCGCCAGTGGCACCGGTTCGGCCACGCGGTACGCCTTCACGGTGCGCTTGATCACTTCTTCCAGCCAGTCGATCAATGCCGGGTCGCTGGATGCCCGGGCGAGTTCAAAGGCCCGATGGCGCACGAACGCCCGTTCGTTCTCGTCATCGGCATGCTCGTCGAGAAAAACGTCAAGCTGCTTGCGTTCCACGGCGGAAAGCTGCCGGTCGGCCATCGTGCGCTGCAGCAGCGCGTCAAGTTCCACGTGATTCATGTTGTTTCTCCCGCATGCCCCGACGCCATCGTTCAGGGAACTCCATACGATTTTCTTCGTGGAATGCACTACTCTCCGGAGAGATACCGTGGCCGTGGTTGTTCAGAAATTCGGCGGTTCGAGCGTGGCCAACGCGGAACGGATCAAGGCGGCGGCGCGCCGCGCGATCCGAGCGAAACAGGCCGGTAAGCAGGTTGTCGTTGTCGTCAGTGCCCGCGGCGACACGACCGATGATCTCATCGCACTGGCCCAGGAGATCAGCGAACAACCGCCCGCCCGCGAGATGGACATGCTGCTGGCCACCGGCGAACAGATCTCGATCGCCCTGATGGCGATGGCGATTCACTCACTGGGTGAAGAGGCAATCAGTTTCACCGGCACGCAGATCGGCATCCGCACCGACAGCACACACACGAAGGCCCGCATCCGCGAAATCTCGACCGATCGCATGCGGCAGGCCCTCAACGACGGCAAGATCGTGATCGTGGCCGGGTTCCAGGGCGTCGATGAAAAGTACGACATCACCACTCTGGGCCGCGGCGGCAGCGACACGACTGCGGTCGCGCTGGCGGCGGCTCTCAAGGTCGACAGCACCAAAAGGTCGCTGTTCAGCGGCGATGCGGGTGCTGTCGCGGAACTCGTGCAATGCGAGATTTATACCGACGTCGATGGCATCTATACCACTGACCCGCGGTTGGTGCCTGAAGCCCGCAAGATGGACGCGATCAGCTACGACGAGATGCTCGAATTGGCGAGCATGGGTGCCGGCGTGATGCATTCACGATCCATCGAGTTCGCCAAGAAGTTCGACGTGCCGCTGATGGTGCGTTCGTCATTCAGCGATGCCGAAGGAACGTGGATCACCCCTGAATCGAGATGGATGAAAGAGGTTGTTGTCTGCGGCGCCGCCCTCGCCAAGGACGAAGTGCGCATCTTCCTCGATGGCGTGCCCGATCGGCCGGGGACATCACACCGCCTGTTCTCCATCATTGCCGAGCGCAACATCGCTGTCGACATGATCGCGCAATCGGCCGGGTCGGGCGGCAAGGCGGCCATCGGCTTCACCGTGCTTCGCAATGACCTCAACCTGACGCTTGCGACGCTGAAGCCGCTGGCGGATGAACTCGGCGCGACGATCCTGCCGGCCGAAGATGTCAGCAAGGTGTCGATCGTCGGCACTGGAATGCGGACACATTCGGGCGTGGCCGAGAGGATGTTCGCCGCCCTGACAGCCGAGTCGATCAATATCAAGATGATCACGACGGGCGACATCAAGATCTCGGTCCTCGTTGATCGGGCCGATGGTGGCAGGGCCCTCAAGGCCGTACATCAGGCGTTCAATCTGCAGGCACCCCGGCCCGGCGCGGGGCTGACGGGCGATGGCGAGAACACCGACTTCAAGGACCGCCCCCTGCCCCGAGGCGATGAAGCCGCCCGAGACCTGTCACTGGCGACGCAGCGCCTGACGGGGATGGAAGACATCGTCATCAGCGGTGTGCAGTTGAACAACGATTATGGTCGCATCACCGTTTTCGATCTTCCAAACATTTCAGGCAACTGCTCGCGCGTGTTCCAGGCGGTGGCCACCAGCGGCATCATGGTCGATACGATCGTGCAGAACCTGAGCGGACCGAGCCATGCCGAGTTGTCGTTCACGGTGCCCAAGAGCGACCTGCGGCGGGCGCTGATCCGTACCCAGGATGTCGTTCGCGAGATCAGCCCGACAAGCAAGGCGGCGGGCGATTCAGACATCGCGGTGCTCTACGTCTTCGGCGTCGGCATGCGGACGCATACCGGAGTCGCCCGCGTCATGTTCGGTGCACTGGCGGAAAATGGTATCAACATCACGATGATTACGACAAGCGAAGTCTGTGTCAGCGTCGTGGTGGAGTTGGCCCGCGGGCAGGAAGCGCTCGACTGTTTGAAGAAGGCGTTCGGCGTATGACGAAGAATCGAATGATCCGTTAGCCGCGACGCGTAGGGTTTCCGGAGCGGAGCGCAATGCCACGCAGAACGCGTTCCCCTTCGCAAAGCCTACGGGTCGCGGTTAACACGAATCACTACTTCTGCTCGTCCTTCTTGATCATCCATTCCGGCTTGGCGAACAATCGCGTGTCGCGGCTGTCCGCTGTCGCCCCGAGGAAGCCGAAGAGCATTTCGTTCGTCGTCTGCTCGCCGATGAAGATGATTCCCGGCGGGTTCTTCGGGTTGTTCGGGTTCTTGTCGCTGTTGTCGAACAATGCCTCAATCTCGATCTTGGTACCCGCCTTGACGCGAATTGGCTTTTTCAGCCAGTACGTTTCCTGCCAGTTGTAATCCCAGTCGGTGATCTCCACCAGTGTCTGCGTCGGTTCGTCGGGTTGCGTCATCGTCACTTTCACCGACTTGCCCAGCAGATGCATATGCGGCATGACGGAGTGGATCGTGCAATCCGCATTGACGATCGCGGTTCCCTTCGTCTTGTAGTCGCCCTTGCCGGCGGGGATGAACTGGAACACTCCGAAGCCGCTGACGACCAGTGCCTGGTACGGCTTTTCGATCTTATCCTTTGCGAAGTAGAGGCCGATCTGCAGCTTGTCCTTCTCTTCCTTGCCGTCGCGATGGTAGTGCGTCTGGATCACCAGGTCGGCTCCCTTGGGCAGGAAGTAGCCGGTCCCCTGCGGCAGGAAGCGGGGCATCTGTCCCGGGGCCCAACCGCCGAAGCCGCCGAACTTGCCGCGTTCTGCCCGGAAGCCGACGCCCATCGACGAGGAGTAGCCGGGGCCGTGATCCTGATCGTCGGGTTTGGCTGCCACCTTCGCATCCTGTTCCATCTTGCGGGCGGTGCCGCTCGTGTCCCAGAAATTCAGGGTGTGATGCACGACGCGATGGTTGCCCGGCTTCACCTCGAAGCCGACGATGTACTTGTCTTCCAACAGTCCTGTCGGCATCACGAAGCAACGGAACATATCCCGACCACTGGCACCGATGACGAACTCGTCTTGCACCGTGAGAATCAGGTCGGGCTTTCCGAGCTGCCAGCCGTCAACAAACGTGGCGGCCTTGGGGGCGTCCTTGGGATTGCCTTCGGGCGTGCCGCCGTCGGCCCACGCGGCCAACTTCTTGACGTCGGCATCGCTGAGCCGGCGGTCGTTGTGGAACTCCAAACCGCTGGACGGCTTCCACGGCGGCATCCGCCGATCTTCGGTGTAGGCCTTGATGTCGTCCGCCCAGTTGACGGCCTGCTTGTATGTCATCAGCGCGAACGGCCCCACGGCGTCGGGCCGATGGCACCCCTGGCAGTTGTTCTGCAGGATCGGCAGCACATCGCGGTAGTAGGTGACTGACGTCGTCGGCGCCTTGGCGACCGCTCCCTTGGCGACCACCGGACAGCCGATCGGCCGGGTAGCCGGTACCTTGACATCGCGGCCAGCGAGAATGTCGTCGAGTGCCGCCTTCAGGTCGAAGTTTGTCGTCTGGGCATTCTTCTTCAACCGGGCTGACCAGGTGTCGTCGATTCTGCCACGGTAGCGCAGCATGCTGTTGTGATCGAGGACGAACACTTCGGGCGTCGTCGTCGCCTTGAAGGCGTCGGTGGCATCGAGTTTCGGGTCGAGATAGGTCGGAAAGCTCAGCTTGAACTCGGCGACCAGTTTCTTCACTTCCACGGCGTCATCCGCGGTGCTGACGGCATGAAAGGCAACGCCCTTCGCACCGTACTCGTTCTGCATGGCCGAAAGGGTGGTGGCGTAGCTGTTCGAGACGGGACAATCGAACGACAGGAAGACGATCACGGCAGCTTTCTGGCTGCCGGCGACGTTCAATTGAGCGGGCTTGCCATCGAGCCCGAGTACCGGGACGTTTTCGATCTTCTTGCCGAGCTTATCGGTGACGAGCGGTGTTTCCGCGTACAGGGCTGCCGAAAAAACGGCAGCCGCCAGTACGGTCAATGTTGCACGGATCATGTAACTCCTCACAAACCGGGTCATCTTGTCGGTACAGCAGTCATACCCGGCGGAGAGAGACCGGGTTTCAACGTTGGAGGCCCGTTTGCGGAGCGGCCACACTACCTCAAATCAGAAGGTTCTCCCACTCATCGAGCTGCATCTGCAACTCGTTGAAGGTCAACGTGATCGGCATTTCGGCCCGGCTGACCGGGCGATCAAGTCGTTCGCGGACGCGCTCGACTTCGTTCTCGAACTTGCGCAGCCAGTGCGGCACATCCAGGCCGACGCCGGTCGGGTGATCGATGAACGGCCGCAACTGCTCTTCAAGCCGGCGGAATGCGGGGCTCGCTTCACCGTTGCCGGCCCGGGCATCGCGCATCGCAGGCTCAATCAGCGAGATCAGACGATCAATCAACAGCGGCTGCACGAAGCGTTCTTCGATCCTGTCGCGGATGGTGCGCAGGCGCAGAGCGTGTTCCTCTTCCTTGCGGGTGACCTCGGCCAGCAGTTCCTCACTGCGGGGCCGCAGGTTCTCCGCGATGTTTTCGCGCCAGCGCTCGGCAATCGCGTGATGCTCTTTCCGGCAAAGAATCTCGTGAGCAAGAGCCAACGGCCGCATTCGCCAGGCGACGCGGTCGTACTGGACTTTCAATCGCAGGAAGTCGATCAGCACCGCGAGATTGTCGCCGTAATCGGACTGTGTGGTGGTCGTGTTGTAGTCGCGGTACTCCTCGTAGTGCTCTTCGATCGTATGCAGCACGATGTCGATCCAGCGTTCCACCTGCTTCAGATCGAGCTTGCCGCTTTCGAGATCGTCGAGCAGTCGCACCGGCCCCTCGTCGCGGCTTTGTTCGCGCAAGGCACTGAGCCATTCACCGACGCCCTGATGCAGCACACCGCGCAGGTTACCGAGGATCATGAAGTGCGAGGTGAACAACGGCCGGCCGTACTTGCGGATGAAGTCGCGCAGGTGCCGCCAGTCTTCTTCACTGCTGACTGCTTCGAGTGTCGACAGCCGCAGCAT
>JBBQII010000128.1:0-8212 GCA_038324795.1 Gemmatales bacterium | reverse complement strand
GTTGACGCTACCCCCCCCTTCACCCTGCCCCCAGCGAATACCCGAACGGCTCCCGCCTACTCCCCGCTCCCGATTGCACCACGCGGCCGCTTCGTACGGCCCGGTCGAGCCAGCGCCATAAGGTCGAGTCGTCGGGGCGAGGGATTGATGTGGGCCATTGATTGAGGAGTTCCCGGCGGGTAAGGGGGTGGTTCGATTGCACGAGAAGGGTGCGCAGGGTTTGCCATTCCCGGGGGCCTTCTTCTTCGCCGGGGTGGACGGTGTAGTCAGTACGGGATTCGTTGAGTTCAACAATCAGGGTGCGCGGAGTTTCATCGAATCTTGAGAAGCCGAGGAGCCGGCGGCGGCGGTCGCCGTCGAAGGCTTTGCCGTGCCAGTACATTTCCAGCAGCACATCCACGGCCCCGGGCAACGCGCCCGAACCGCGCGAGGCCTGACCGGCAATCACTTCGCCTTTCTTCGGATGGTGCAGCGCCAGCACGGCGATTCCAAGGGCCGTCAGGCGTTGCAGCGGGAACAACGCATCGAGCATGCTGCCGGCCACGTTCTCGCTTTCGCACGGCAGAAACGCGGCCAGCGAGTCGATGACGACCAGATCGAGCGGCCGACTCTCGTGCGATGCGACCAGCGAATCGATGAGGGCGTTCCAGTCATCGGCAGTCGGCCGACGCATGAACGGGCGGCTGATCAGGCTGATGTTCCTGCCCAGTGACAGCGTTCGCACGCGCGTTGCCCATAACGACGAATCTTCCTCCGAGATAATGGTGGCCGTGCCCTTGCGTACGGGCCGATCGAAGAGCAGGCCGCCCTCCCGCATCTTCGCGAAAAGTACGGACACCAGCGTTGTTTTACCCGACTTCCACTGGCTGGTCAGGAGCGCCAGGCAGCCGGGCATCAGAAAGCCATCCCACAACCACGCGGATTGCCGGGCCGAGGACTGCGTAAGTTCATCAAGACTCAACGCCTGAAATGAGGGCAGAATGTTCATGGCGATACCCGATGGATTGCAACATTGCATTGCATTGCAATCATTGCATTGCAGCCCCGCCCCCGTGAGACGGTGCAACGATGAATCTACCCGGGAGTGTGTGAGTGTGGGAATGTCGGTAGGGGGGAGCGGCCGTCACGCCGCCCGCCGGCGTTCCACCAGCGGCCGCTGCACGCGGGCCACCGGCTCCGCGTCGCGCCAGACGATGACGAGGAACGACGGCACCAGCAGCGGGCGCACCACGAACGTATCGAGCAGGACGCCCACGCCCAGCGCGAAGCCGATTTGTTTCAGCGTGCTGAGGTCGGCGAGCATCAGGGTGCCGAAGGTGCCGGCCATGATCAGGCCGCAGGCGGTGATGGTGCCGCCCGTGGCAGCAAGACCACGACGGACACCGTCGATCATGCCGTGCCGCTGGCGCTCCTGCATGATGCGCGAGATCAGCAGGATGTTGTAATCTTCACCCACGGCCACAAGAATTGTGAACAGGAAGAACGGCACACGCCATTCGATGACGCCGAACGGTCGACCAGTCAGCCAGGCGGTGTACACGGCCGTCAGGCCGAGTGTCGCCAAATAGCTCAAGAGCACCGTGCCCAGCAGATAGCCCGCCAGCCAGAGCTTCCGCACCAGCACGAACAGGATGACGAACACGCCCACGGCCACCAGCACGTTCACGCGCAGCCGGTCGCGCGAGACGGCCTTGCCCAGGTCGCGGCCGTGGACCGTGACGCCGTAGGTCTCGGTGCGGAGGGGGGCCATGCTGGTCGTCTGCCCGGGCAGGATGTCGCTCAGCCAGGTTTCGATCAGGTCGAGCGTTGCGATGCTCGACGCATCGAACGGGTCGCTGTTCAGGATGATGTCGATGCGCGTGACCGATGCGCCGCCGTCGATCTTTGACAAGTAGTAGGGCTCGGCGGCCATCACGGTCAGCCCGCCGACGGCCGTACCCAGGTTCTGGCGGGCGCGGGCCAGCAGGTCCTTCAGGGCCGGCTTGCCGGTCACCGGCGGCGCGGCCTCGGCGACTGTCATCGCCCGGCCCAGCGGTTGCGTCAGGCTGCGCACCTCGGCCACGTTGGGCAGGTAGCCGAACCCGGTACTCAGGGAGGTCAGCAGTTCTTTGCCGGCCGGGCTGTTCCAGTCGCTTTGTGAAACCAGCAGCACCGTGATCGGTCCGGTCTCGCCGGCAGTGTAGTGCTTCTGAATGATCTCCAACCCCTGCACGCTACCCGACGAGGGGGACAGGTCACCCGTGGGCCGAAAACTGGTGCTGACACGCAGCCCGACGATAGCCAGCAGCACCAGCGGAACCAGCGTGGCGAAGAAGACCGCGTGCGGCCGATCGGTCACGAACTTCGCCACACGCTGCCAGAACTGTTGCGAGGGCGGCCGTTGCAGCAGCCGTACGCGCCCGGGCCAGAAGACAGTGCGCTTGCCGAGACTCAGCAGCGCCGGTGTGATCGTCAACGACGCGAACAGCCCGACCATCAGCCCCAGGGCGATCACGGGTCCGGCACTGCGGATCTTGCCGAACTCGGCAAAGCCCATCATGCCCAGGCCGCAGACGACGGTCGCGGCACTGGCGGCCAGCGCCCCGCCGACGGCACGTACGGAGCGCGTCACGCCCGGTACCGGTTCCTGGCCCCATTCCAGTTCTTCGCGGTAGCGACTGATCAGGAACAGGCAGTAGTCGGTCCCCGCGCCGAACAGGATGACGATGCAGAAGACCTGCGAGATATTGACGATGTGAACGCCCGGTATCAGCGTCGCCACCGCGATCAGTTGCAGCGACACCCAGACCGCGACGCCGATCGTCACCAGGGGGATCAGCGCCAGCAGCGGCGAACGATAGACCAGCAGCAGCACGCCGATGACGAGGATCACTGTCGCCCGGGTGGTGTGGTCGAGACTCTGAGCGCTGGCCTTCGTCAGGTCGCGGCCGATGCCCGCGGGGCCGGTGACATACAGGGAAGGGGCATCCGGCACCTCGGCCAGAAGCGGCCGCAACACTTCTTCAGCGGCATCGACGGCTTCGCGCGTCTGCAAAGCAAGATAGGGTGACGAAAGAGCGACCGGGACCAGGACGCAGTGCCGATCCCGGGAAATCAAGCGCTTGCCGACCGGACCATCCTTGTACGAGGCAACGCCGGTCATCGGCAGGGTCGGGCGGTCTTTCCTCAGCGTGTCGATGCGGTTGATCAGGCGGTCGATCAGCGCGAAGTCGTCGCCGGAAAGCGGCCGATCGGGCCGTTCGAGGGCGAAAATCACCTTGCTGGCTGATACATCTTTGGGGAAGGCCTGTTCGAGAAGCTGATAGGCTCGCAGGCTGGGTGTGTCGGGCGGCAGGAAGCGGATGTCGTCGTCCTGAGCCTGGTTCTTCCAGTCCGGGGCGATGCAGGTGAGCGCGAGCGCGAGCGCAACCCAGGCGAAGAGGATCTTCCCCGGATGCATCGCCGTCAGCCGGCCCAGCCACTGGAACATGCCGAGTTCTCTCCTTCGCGGCAGAACTACCGCGTTCGGCGAGAAGTACCCCGTATGCCCGATCGCGTCAAGATGGACTGTTTTCGACAAGGCACGTGAGTTGCAGGAAGTCGCGAAGCGGCCGATGGTCGTCATCGGGTCGTGAAGCCGCGACGCGGAGGGTTTCCGGAGCGGAGCGGAGCGAGCTTATTCACCTGTTTGATGCATGAGGAGACACTTTTGAACCCCTGGCACCACTTGAAGACGGTTGGCCATATCCTGTTTGATGCCGGCAAACGCTGGGTGGACGACAATGCGATGCGCCTCTCGGCCGCGATGGCGATGTACACCGTGCTGGCAATCGCCCCGCTGCTGGTCATCACCATCAAGGTGCTCGGCCTGATCTACGGCGAGTCGGTAGCCACGGGGCAGGTCGATCAGCAAGTGAAGGATCTGGTCGGCCCGCAGGGGGCCGATGCCGTCCACGCCATGCTGGACGGAGCTTACAAGAAGCCGTCGAGCTGGCTGTTCACCGTCATCAGCATTGGCGTGTTGCTGTTCTCCGCGTCGGGCGTGTTCAACGAACTTCGCGATTCGCTGAACTATGTCTGGAAGATCAAGCCGGGGCCCGAAGCGGGGTTCATTGCCGGCATCCGCAATCGCTTCCAGTCGGTCGGCATGGTGTTTGTCATCGGCCTGCTGCTGCTCTTCTCGCAGATTGTGTCGACCACCATCGCCATCGTCGGTGACAGGATCATCAAAGAGTTCAGCTGGCTGGCCTACCTGATTGATGTGAGCCTGTCGATCGTCATCATGACCGTCCTGTTCACCGCGATCTTCCGCTTCCTGCCGGATGCCCGCATCGCCTGGCGCGATGCCTCGCTGGGGGCGCTCGTCACGGCGGTTCTGTTCAAGCTGGGGCAATACCTGCAGGCCCTCTACTTCACGTACGGGGCCTCGTCGTCGGCGGCGGGGCTGGCGGGGTCATTCATGGTGATGCTGCTGTGGATCTACTACTCCTGCTGGATCTTCTTCTACGGCGCGGAACTCACGCAAGTGTATGCCGCCTGGCGCGGCAAACCGATCGTGACCGATGGTAATCCAGCGCCCGTATAGCGGCGACCCGCATACTTTGCGAACGGAAACGCGGTTTCGCCTGACAAAGCGCTCCGCTCCGGAAACCCTCCGCGTTGCGGCTAACCTGAATCGGTTGACCTTCCGCCCTTAAACTGCCGATACGAGTCGTGACGGGGAGTGGATCGCCTTGTCGGCCGGGGCAGCAAGCGGCTATAATTCTCCCAGATTACCCCGTCTGCCGCCTGAAGCCGCTCCGGGTCAGGGGTGTAATCGGAGAGAGTGGATCGATGGCAGCCGGTGTTACTTCCGTCAAGTTGCTGCTCGCCAGTTCCGAGGTCGTAGGCTTCGCGAAGACGGGCGGCCTTGCCGATGTCTCGGGCTACCTGCCGCGGGCGCTTGCCCGGCGCGGGCATACCGTCGCCATCATTCAGCCGCTTTATCGCTGTGTCCGCCATGGACCGAACCCGATCCAGCCGACTGATCACTGGCTGCCGGTGCCTATCGACGGCCAGATCGTGCCAACCCGCCTGTGGAAGTCGACGCTGCCCGACTCAGAAGTTCCGGTCTTTCTCATCGAACATGCCGACCTGTTCGAACGCGACGACCCCGCCTTCGGCCGGAGCCTGTATCAGGTGACAGGACCCGACGGAGTCCGACGCGACTACCCCGACAACGGCTACCGCTTCACCTTCTTCTGCCGCGCGATCATGGAGGCAATTCCCTGTCTCGGTTTCGCGCCGGACATCCTGCATGCCAACGACTGGCAGACGGGCCTGCTGCCGCCGTACCTCGCGGAACTTTACCGCAATCGACCCGCATACAAGAAGCTGCGTTCGTTGTTCACGGTACACAACATCGCCTACCAGGGCGTGTTCAACCGGGCCGAGTATCGTTACTCGGGGCTCGACAACCGTCTGTTCAATCAGCACCAGCTCGAATACTACGGGCAGTTGAACTTTCTGAAGGCCGGCGTCGTCTTCGCCGACTGGGTGAACACCGTCAGCCCGACCTACGCCAACGAGATCCGCACCACCTACTTCGGCTGCGGCCTCGAAGGCGTACTGACCGAACGGCGCGAACGGCTCAGCGGCATTGTCAACGGTGTCGACTACGACTCATGGAACTCGAAGACCGACAAGTTCCTGGCCGGGCACTACGACGTCGACAGCCTCGACAAGGGTAAGCCGCAGTGCAAGGCCGACATCCAGCGTTACTTCCACCTGCCGCAAAGCCCGCGCACCCCGCTGCTGGGCATGATCGCCCGTCTGGTGGAACAGAAGGGGGTCGACATCGTCCACAAGGCAGCGGAAGAACTGCTTCAGGGCGATGTTCAGTTGATTATCCTGGGCGAAGGAGACCCGGAGTATCACTGGAAACTCTCTGCTTTGCGTGAACGCTTCCCGTTGAAACTGGGCCTGATGATCGGCTTCGATGAGGGGCTGGCCCATCGCATCGAGGCCGGGGCCGACATGTACCTGATGCCCAGCCTCTTCGAGCCGTCGGGCTTGAATCAGCTGTACAGCCTGCGCTACGGCGCGGTGCCGATCGTCCGCGCGACGGGCGGTCTGGCCGACACGATCGTTGAAGCGACCGAGGCGAACATCGCCAACGGTACTGCTTCGGGATTCCGCTTCCAGGCCTACTCCGGGCAGGCGCTTCAGAACACGATCAACCGTGCGATCGAGATGTACCGCGATCGCCCCGATCAGTTCCGCCAACTGCAGATTTCGTGCATGAAGCAGGACTGGTCATGGGACCGGGCCGCCAACGATTACGAAACGCTGTACCACCGCCTGATCGACGAACGCGAACGGCAGACCGTCTCGACCCGATACGCGGAGTGGCGCTGATGGCCCGTGGGGAACCGCACCCGGCCATCGTTCGCAGTTTCACGCGCCCGCCCGAATGGCGCATGAACCCCGCCACCGGCGAATGGGTGATCGTGGCCCCGGAGCGCTCAGCCCGCCCCATGATGCCGCCCGAGGAGCCCGGCCCCGATCAACCGCCCGACTACTGCCCGTTCTGTGAAGGCCATGAGGCCGAAACTCCGCCGGAACTTCTGGCCGTGCGTACGCCCGGCAGCACGCCCAACGGTCCGGGCTGGCTCGTCCGCGCGATACCCAACTCATTTCCCGCCGTCCGGTCCAGCGGCGCTGCGGAACCGGTCAGCGACGGCTTCTACTATCGGTCGAACGGCGTCGGCCGACACGAATTGTTCATCGAGTCCGCCCATCACGAGAAGAACCTGGCCCGGCTGCCGGTCGAACAGGTTCAACGCGTCGTGCAGGTCTGGCTGGCGCGCCTGCGCGAGGCCAGCCGGGACCCGTTCCTGTACTACGCGCAACTGTTCAAGAACCATGGCGGCGATGCGGGGGCGTCGGTTGAACATGCACACTCGCAGATGATCGCCACGCCGATGATCCCGATCCGCATGCGTGAAGAACTTCGCTACGCGGCAGAGTACCATCAGAAGCATCGCAGGTGTGTTTACTGCGAACTTTTGGCCAGGGAACTGCAGGCCGGCGAACGGCTCGTCGCTGACGTACCCGGCTTCCAGGCGTTCGTCGCCTTTGCGGGTCGACAGCCTTACGAGTCATGGATTCTGCCCACCACGCACGGCTGCCGAATGGACCGCATCAGCGCTCCGGAGGCCGATCAACTCGGTACGCTGCTGTCGATCGTTCTGCGCAAGATGGACACCGCCTTGGGCGGCCCGTCATACAACCTGGTGTTTCACTCTGCCCCGTTTCACGAGGCACCGTCGCCGAGCTATCACTGGCACGTCGAAGTGCTGCCGCGGATGACGCAACTGGCAGGGTACGAGTGGGGCAGCGGTGCGCATATCAACCCCGTGCGCCCGGAAGACGCAGCGGAGGTGCTGCGGGATGAACGTGCTTAACCATCAATGCCCGCGGCGGATGTCCGATGGCGTGAAGTTGATCGAGATGCGATAGACCTTTTTGGTCCTGCACATGATCTCCCAGGTTTCCGGGTTGATCCGTTCCGGGACGTCCATGCGGTGGATGTCGACCAGTGCATGGAAGCCGCGTTCGGAAAGAATGTCGATCATGATCCGCAGCGCGAGCGGGTCGTCGAAAAGTTCATCCTCGCTGTTGATGCGTGCGTCGCCCGAGATCGCGTGCGTGCGCACGATCGGGATCAGCTTGTCTTCAATGAACTTGACCACTTTCTTGAAGAGGGCTTTGTTCTCTTCTTCATACGTCTCCAGCCGTTCAACCAATTCCTGTCGGGCATGCCGTGCCAACTGGCTCGCGATCGGGATGTTGCGGATCAGGTCGAACGTCTGCTGGCTCAGTTCCAGCGAACTCTGGTAGGTGAACTCCTTGAGGATCAGGCCTTGTACTTCGGGCAGATCGCCCTCGGCATCAATGAAGTGGTAGTGGAAGATCTTCCGCAATGATTCGAGCGCGTCGTACGTCGTCTCCTTGAACGTCCGGTAGCGGTTGCGGCACAGGTCGCGGTCGAGATCGGTCACGCGCTCTTCGAGCAGTTTGCCAACGCCCAACTCGCGCACCTGGCGGTTGTGTTCCTTGATCTCCATGCCGCGCTTCAACTGCCGGGTCACGCTGACTTCTTCATTCACGAACAGCAGCGCGATACGGAAGATCGGCTTGCGGAAGTAGCGAGCGAGCGGCGTCGAGCGGTACACCTCATGCAGTTCAAGCA
>JBBQII010000127.1:0-8229 GCA_038324795.1 Gemmatales bacterium | reverse complement strand
CGACGGCCGGGTGGTCAACTACAACGGCAAATACGCCGCCTACCTGGAAAAGGTGAACGAGGAGATCGACGCCGGCGAACGCGAACTGGCCAGCCAGAAAAAGAAACTGCCCACCGACGTTCTGACCGCGAGACCGGTGCCGAAGGCCGCCCGCCGCGACGAGAAAACCATCCGCAAAGAGCAGAAAAACGTCGAGAAGAGCATCGCCCAGCTCGATGAGCGCAAGAAGACGCTCAACGAGCAGTACCTGCAGGAAAGCGACTCGAAGAAGTCCCTGAAGCTGCACGACGAGTTGCAGACAGTCCTGGCGGAGTTGAACACCGCCGAGGAACGATGGTCGCAGTTGTACGAGGAGTTGGAGGCGATCGAGGGGTAAACGGCAGCGTCGCAAACTGGTAGTCAGCCAGTCACATCAGGCCATCAGGCGGGACTGCCCGACGGATGCGGATCGAATCGGGGGAGATGACGGTGAATGCACCAGGCAACTCTGTCGCGTGGGTTCGGACGGCATCGACAACAGTTTCCCCTTTCGTTTCATTCGAGTAGCCTTCGAGCCGAACAAGAATGACACCCGAATGCCCCAACTTGCGACGGTAGATCAGTTCGCCAAAGTCCTTATCCTCCGTGATGAGGATCGCTTATTCGTCCTCGGCCAACTTGAGCACCGTCCCGTCCGATACACTGGGAGAAATCTCGGCGATCCAACGGACGGCATGGCCATCGGCACGCAAGCGTGAGACGACGGACCGTTCAAGGCCTTCATCTGCGAGGAGATTCATGCCGACTTCCGCGGATGAGAGTAGACCACTTCAGCACTCATCGAATTGGCCGCGAATCGCAACGCAGCATGTACGGCCTCTCGCGTCAGGCGCGGATGTGCATCCAGCAACTGCTCAACGCTCTCCCCGGCCCCGAGCTTGCGCAAGATCATCTCCACGGTGATTCGAGTCCCTGAAACGACGGGTTTCCCCATCATTACATCGGGATTCGACACGATTTCAGGATTCGACATGAGGTTCTCCTGTTCGGACCGCCAGCATCCAAACGAGAGTTAAGCGTGTCGGGCGATGAAGAAGTGCAACCAAAGGTGAGTGACGGGATTCGAACCCGCGACGTCCGGAACCACAATCCGGTGCTCTAACCAGCTGAGCTACACCCACCGACAATCGAGCGGTATCACTGGCAACAAAATTCTATGGCCGATGCCGGCTGCCGGCAACGACTTCGCCGTTTCCTTTGGCATGGACACCGTTACCCGACGAGAGGTTCGATCGGCGTGCCCTTTGACAGGAGCAGCGGTCGCCCGCCCTGGTCGTGCGTTTCCGTATGCGGGTCGATCCCCAGGCAATGGTAGATGGTCGCGGTGAAGTCGGCCGGGGTGGTCGGCAGCGTGGCGGGGTACGCGGCATTCTTGTCCGACTGGCCGTACACCTGCCCGCCCTTGATGCCGCCGCCGGCGAACAGCACGCTGTAGCATTCCGGCCAGTGTTCCCGACCACTGTTGCTGCGTGTGATCTTCGGCGAACGGCCGAACTCCGCGGCGACAACGACCAGCGTTTCATCCAGCTTGCCCGATTGATCAAGATCGGTCATCAGTGCGTGGAACGCCTGATCGAACGGCGGGACCAGGTCTTCCTTGTGGGCGCTGAAGTTGTTCCAGTGCGTGTCCCACGCGAAGCCGTTGACCCCCTGCGTACGCTGCCAGTTGCACTGCACCAGCCGCGCACCGGAATCGAGCAGGCGCTTGCCGAGCATCACCGATTGGCCGAACAGGTTACGGCCGTAGCGCTCGCGATCCTTCTTCGCCACGGCCGACAGGTCAACCGCCTGCCGTACCTGGGGTGACGAGATCACTTCCAGCGCCTTGATCTGATTATCGCGAATCGCCTGGCTCATCGGCAGGTTCTTCAGCGGGGCCGACTGTTCATTCAGTTGCTCGATCAGCGTCAACCGGCGTTTCACGACATCGGCCTCTTCATTCGGGGCCAGCGGCAGATGATCGAGTTTGAAGTCATCGTCGTTCGGATTGCCGCCGGTCAGCAGCGGGTCGTACTTCCCGCCCAGCGAGCCGGCAAACTGCCCGGCACGACGGCCGCCGGCCACGTCCATCCGGTGCGGTACCAGCGCGAACGGGAACATCGGCCCCTTGCCCGGGGCGAGTTTGGCCAGGCACGAACCCATGTGCGGCATGTCGGCCCGGCTCATCGAGTTCACGTCGGGCACACTGCCGGGATACTGATAACCGGTGAACATCCAGTAGCTGCCCCGGCCGTGGTCGTTGTGCTCATGGCACATCGTGCGAACCAGGGCCGACTTGTGCATCCACTTCGCGGCGTTCGGCAGAAGCTCGGAGAAACGCACACCGTTGAGCGATGTCTGAATCGTCTTGAACTCGCCGCGGATATCTTCCGGTGCGTCGGGCTTCGGATCGAAGGTGTCGAGCTGTGCCGGTCCACCGGACAGGTACAGGATGATGCAGTTTTTGGCCTGGCCAAAGCTCTTGGGTTTGCCGTTCGCGGCAACCGCGGGGCGATCGAACAACAGCGGCAGCGACAGCCCACCCAGGGCAATGCCGCCGGCCTGCAGCATTTCGCGGCGGTTGAGTCCACCCTGTTGCGACAACGGACCCCAGAATTTCAGCATGGCAGGTTCCAGGCAGGAATGGACGATTCGGCGAGAGGTTCTTGCATCGGCAGTCCGGGCAATGTACCATGCTTTCACTTCCCGCCATACGCTGTTTCCGGAAAAATCCGGCAACGCTCCTTCCTGATCGCAGGCTGCCGCATGATGCAACAAACATCCCTATGCCTGCTTGTATCGTGCTTGATCGCAGTCGTGAACGCGCAGGCGCAGATCCGCGTCGAGCGAATCACGCCGCCGGTGCTTCAGCAGGGGAAGACCACGCGCATCAACGTGGCCGGGTCGGGGCTCAAGTATACGTCCGGTATCTGGTCGACATTGCCGGCCGAGCTGCTGAAGACAAAAGTCATCGAGCGGCATCCTGATCACGCTGTGGTTGACGTGACGACCTCGAACGATGCCCCGGTTGGCATCCACGGCCTGCGTGTCGCGACAGACGACGGCCTGAGTAACGTGCATCTGTTCCTGATCGACGACCTGCCGTTGCGAACGCCCGTCAAAGGGAATATTGAACTGCCGGCCGTGATTGCCGGTACGTTTCGCGAGGGGGACGTCGATCGTTACACATTCGATGTCACGGCGGGCGAACTGCTCAGCTTCGAGGCAGTTGCCAACCGCCTCGGGAAAGATGCGGACTCGCTGATCACCATCCGCGATGCCGCGGGGCGTTTCATCCTTGAACGCGACAACAGCCCCGGCCTGATGTTCGACTGCCGCTTCGAGCATCGCTTCAAGGAGGCAGGAAAGTACACCATCGAAATACGCGACGCCCGCTACGAAGGCGGCCATGCGTATGCCCTGCGAGTGGGCCGGTTCCCGGCATGCGCGACGGCGCTGCCCTTGGCCGTGCGACCAGGCCGAAACGAAGTCACTCTTCACGGGATGGTCGACGAGAAGGCAGTCGTGGACGTACCTGCCACCGCGAGGCCGGGGTACGCCCAATACCCGGTAAAAACGGGCCGTTCGAGTTACGACGGCACCACTTGGTTGCCATTCTTCGTTCAGCCCGACGGAACGAACAATGTGATCTCATTGGTTGATACTTCAGCCATGCGGCAGGCGGTTCAACCGGCGGTCACGCTGGCGTTCAATTTCTCACCGTTGCGGGTGAACCCGATTCTCAGTCTCGATGCGCTGATCACGTCGCCGCGGTTTCAGCCGACGAAGGCGACGATGCCCGGCACCATCAGCGGATTCATTGCAAAGCCGGGTGAACGGGCGATCTTCCTGCTCGATTTGCCGAAAGGGCAGAACGTCACCATCCGCGGCGATGCGGCCACGCTCAACTCACCCGTCGATCTGGAACTGGCGCTGACCGACCGCTTCGGCAAGGAGAGACGCAAAGCAACTGACGTCCGTGGTCAACAGGCAACCGAGTTCACGGCGACAACGGCCGGCATCCACGCCTTGAGCGCCCGCGACGTTTTGCGCGACAGCGGACCGGGGCACACGTTCCTGATTCACCTCAACGACAAGCAACCCCTGCCCGTGCTGACAGCCGAGGTCGAAGGCCTGAGCATCCCGCAGGGCAGCGATCAGCCGATCCCGATCTCGGTGATCCGGGCGGTCCCGTCCGGGCCGATCAAGCTGCGATTGGAAGGCAATCCGCCCGGTCTGACGCTGACACCTGACGAGATTGGCGAGAAAGATACGGCGATTGTCTGCCGCCTCTCGACCACGAAGGATGCCGCTCTCGGACTGCAATCACTGCAAATCATCGGCGAATGCACGGCCGGCACGATGGTCGTCCGCACGCAGCCGTTGATCGACAAGCAGATCGTCAATATCGATCAGATCCTCTACGGTATGCGCGAAGATCAGCGTCGGCTGCCGTTCGCGCTGAACGATCAGCTGGCGCTGCAGGTCACGTCGCCATCGCCGTTCACGATGGAGATTGCCGAGCCCACTATCACGCTGACCCGCTACGGTCAGGTGCCGATCCCGATCGTGCTGACGCGCGTGGCGGACTTCACCGGGCCGATCACATTCACCGCGAAAGGTGGACAGTTGGCGGACAAGGCCAACGGCCGCACACGGGTCTATGCCGACTTTCCCGAAGCAGCCGCGGATCAGCCAAGGGTCGACGGCATCGTATACTCGAAGATCCTGTCGAACCTCGCCAAAGCTCGCATTGAAGTCACCGGCACCGGTGAACACCAGGGCCGCAAGGTCAGCCTGACGAGAACGTTTGAACTGAACCTGACGAGTGCGTTCAGCATCACCGCCGATCCTCCCAAGCTGGCCCTGTTGCCCGGCGAGTCGGGCAAGGCAACGCTGAAGGTCGAACGACTTAGTGGTTTCACCGGTGAAGTGACTGTGCGCTTTACCGCATCTCCCGGGATCGAGATGCCGGAGACGGTGACGATTCCCGCAGGACAACAGTCAGTGGAGTTCTCGGCCGCCATCGTCCCGGGGGCGATGGCCCGCAAGCAGAACATCACCTGGAATGCGATCGGCACCGTGGCCGGGTATGAAGAGTTGGTACGCGGTTCGTTCGAGATCGAGATCAAGAAGAAGTGACCCGTTGAGCGGCGACGCCAACGGCGTCGCGGAGGACGTGGATGCGATATTCGTTCATCATCATGCTGTTTGCAAGCGCCGGTGCCCATGCCGAAGCGCCCGTGCAGTTCCGCACCGACGTGATTGCCGCCCTGTCGCGCGCAGGCTGCAACCAGGGGGCGTGCCATGGCTCGCCGCAGGGGAAGAACGGTTTCCGCCTGAGCCTGCGCGGCTTCGAGCCGGACGTCGACTACAACCTGCTGGTGAAGGAACAGGGCGGCCGGCGACTGAACCGCCAGAACCCGGATGAAAGCCTGCTGCTGCAGAAAGGCTCGGGCCGGGTGCGGCATCTGGGCGGGGCCGTCTTCGGGAAGGATCATCCGTCGTACAAGGTCATCGCGCGCTGGATCGCGGAAGGCTGCAAGGACAGTGAGCCAAGCACGCTGGTGAAACTGGAGGTCGCGCCCGGCTCGAAGCAGCTTGATCAACCAAGCGTGAACCTGCGGGCGATCGCGCACTTCAAGGATGGCACCCGGCGCGATGTCAGCGATCTCGCCGTGTTCACCAGCAGCGATGCGCCTCTCGCACCGGTGACACCTGATGGGGAAGTTCGGTTCAACCGTACCGGCGAGGCATCGGTCCTGGCCCGCTATCTCGATCTGATCGTCAGCGCCCGTTTCAGCTACGTCGAACGCGACCCGGCCTTCGTGGTCAAGGCCCCTGCTCCGGCCAATGTGATCGACAAGCACGTCTTCGCGAAGCAGAAACAGTTGCAACTCTCCCCTGCCCCACCTGCAAGCGACGAGGTGTTTCTGCGGCGTGTCTACCTCGATACCATCGGCATTCCGCCGACGGGCGACGAAGCCCGCGAGTTTCTCGATTCGAAGGACCCGGATCGCAGGACGAAGCTGATCGACCGTCTGCTCAGTCGCGATGAGTATGCGGCATTCTGGGCCCTGAAGTGGGCCGACGTGCTGCGCGGCAGCCCGACCACGATCAGCGATCGCGGCGTGCACAGCTTCCACCGCTACCTGGTGCGCAATATGGCCGACGATCGCCCGATGAACGAATTCGCGCGCGAGTTGCTGACCGGCCTGGGCAACACGGTGCATAAGCCCGCGGCTAACTTCTACCGCATCGCACGCACGCCGGAAGAGTCGGCCGAGTCGGCCGCGCAGATCTTCATGGGCCTGCGGATGCAGTGTGCCAAGTGCCACAACCACCCGTTTGAAGCGATCACGCAGAACGACTACTTCGGCATGGCGGCATTCTTCGCGCGCGTGCAGTTCAAAGGCACCCAGTTCGGGCTGGATGATGAGATCGTCTTTCTCTCGCCTGGCCGGGAGTTGAACAACCCGCGCACGCGCAAACCGCAGGAACCGATCGCCTTCGGCAAGCCGGCCGGACCGATGTCCCCTGACGACGACCGCCGCCAGCGCTTTGCCGACTGGTTGACACAGGCGGACAACAAGTACTTTGCCCCGTCGATCGTCAACCGTGTCTGGTACCACTTGCTGGGCAAGGGGATTGTCGACCCCGTCGACGACTTCCGGGACACCAACCCGCCGAGCAACCCGGAACTGCTGCAGGCGCTCGTCGATGAGTTCAATGCCAACGGCCAGCGAATGAAACCGCTGATCCGCCTGATCCTGAATTCACGCACCTATCAGCTTGCCAGCAGCGGGGAACCGGAACTGTCGTCACGCGCCGCCGACCCGGCCCGTTACTTCACGAAGGCGGGCACGCGCATGCTCTCGGCCGAACAGATTCTTGATGCTGTCTCGGTCGCCACGGGCATCCCCGAATCGTTCAAGGGATACCCGAATGGCACGCTGGCGATCCAACTGGCCGAAGGGGGCATCAACCATCCATTCCTGCAGGCGTTCTCAAAGCCGGTGCGCGACGTGACCTGCGAATGCGCCCGGGAGGAAGACCCGTCACTGCCGCAGATTCTGCATCTCTTGAACAATGCGGGGCTGGTGGAGAAAGTGAAGTCCGACAAAGGCCGGGTGGCGCAGTGGTTGAAGGAAGGCCACGATGACCGAGCGATGATCGAGAAGATCTACCTGGCAACGCTAAGCCGCCGACCGACCCCGACAGAAGCGACAGTGGTGCTGAAGCATCTCGAAAATGCCGCTGACCGCAGAGCTGGTCTGTACGACCTGCAGTATGCGCTGATCAACTTGAACGAGTTTCTGCTGCGGCACTGATGGGCAATTGCCGCGGTTCAGTCGTCCAAACAACTCGGATGTTCAAATTCCTGATTGGACAAGCTCTGTCGATGATACACGGAGGTGTTAGTCATCTCCGATGGCGACAGCGTAATCAGCGTGATGATGTCCCTCTGTGTTTCATCAGGGAGTTCGTCGAGCACTTTTTCTACAAGTTGATCGCGCCGTGTGATCTTCAGCCCTTCGAATCGCGGGTCAACGACCCGAACGCGAATCGACGCCGTATTGTATCGATAGGCGTCGGCACGTTCAAAGCCGGCATCTTTCAGTTTCGACTCCACCATTCTAGTTTCGTCGGTCTGCTTCGATTTCCAAACTTCAGTTACTGCTGTCTGCATTGATTATCTCCTCTGCCCATCGGTACACAAGCCTGGCCGTTTTCAGGAAGGCCTTTGTTTCGCCATGATCTCGTCGACCAACTTCGTATCGAAGATCTGTCTCCCAATGCAAGCGACGCAGTCGCTTCGCAAGACGCTCGGTCGGCATAATGCCCCGGGCACGCAGCAATTCGACGAGCGATTCCAGCCGATGCATGATCGCACCTTTTGTGATCCGCGCCAGAACTTTATCCCGCTCATCTATCGGTGTCGCATAAAGAATAAGAGCTTTCAGAGAACACTCAACTGTATAGCCCGCTATGTACTGGGCATCCAGGTTTAAGTTGGCACTGTGAAGAACCTCAGCACCACCCAATCGCTGTCCGGCGGCTTTGTGAAAATCGCGACTTGATCTGGGCGGCATCTGCTACTCCTCACTCTCGACATTCTATCATACCGGGCGATCTGATTCCAAGCTTGGCAATGCTAGTGACGATCAGTGCCACTCCCCCTCACCCGAATCAACAATACAAACACCACCG